>CANQVW010000053.1 GCA_947627395.1 uncultured Bacilli bacterium
GGAGATAATATTATTTTCATATTAATTAATAAAGGAATTCAATTGTAGTTAATTTTTATTTTATATGTAGAATAAAGATTTTTAAAATGAAAGTTAGCACTTGCTAATCTGGCAATTAAATAAACCAGCATGCAGGTGCTTTTTCTTTTACCAGAAGGAGGGATAAAAATTGTTTTTAGCCCACGCTGATTTGCATGTATTGTATCAAAATGGTACTTTTTATCGGTTCACATTCAGAAAGTTCTAAAAATAGGACTTTATTTAGCACTTTTGTGGTTGACCAAATTTAAATCTTTAGATTGAATCATAAGTGTTAAAAAAATTGAATTTCAAAGTATGCTTATAAGCAAAAGCAATTAAAGCTTGCGATAAAAATACTTGATTTAATATCAAAAAGATACTACAATATAAGTAGAAAAAGACATTTAATGTTAAAAATATTCAGAGGAACCCTACTATTATGAGTATTGATATTGACACAAAAAACATGCCATCATATCTTTCAGAGTCATTGATTAATGATTGGTATCATGAAGTTTATAAACAGATAGAACCACTAATTGATTATTTAAATGATGAGCATTGGTTATCAAATATAAAAGCAACTACAATGATTGTACCTAAGATTAAAATCACCTTTTCAACAAAAAAGAAAAAGGATATCTATGGTACTCTTTCCTTGAAACAAGCAAAAGATAAAATCAAAAAAATCTTTCCTCAAGAAGAAGTTAAAAAAATTTTGAAAAGTATCTTGCCAATATTACGACAAGGGAACAACTATGGGAAAAAGTGGATGTACTGACAGCCTTACCCAACAGAAAGCTTTCGATGGAGTATGATGCTTATGATGTTCATAATTGTATCAAGGAGATTGCCTCTTCGGTGAAATTATATTGGTTACGACTTGGCGAATACTGTTATGCGACTCATGAGATTGTGCTATATACGAAAAGTATCGAAAGTAAATGTGAACATAACACAGAATATTTGAAGGTATTTGAAAAAACGTTTGCTCATGAGTTGTTCCACTTTTGGCATTATTACCTTTTATACTTGAATAGCAAGGATGGAGATATTCTTAATCGTACAGATGCAACAGCAAAAGTTATCATTGAATCACTTGCTTCCTACTTTGAGTATAGCTATTGTCAGTGTCACGAAATTCCTTTTGATAGCTATGCAATGTGGTTTAGATATGAGGCTTCTTTCTTTCCTTATGCAGGCGCAAAATGTATTGGAAACAAGGAACAATTCTATAATATTTTTAAACTTTCTTCAGATTTTGATGCTGCATTACGAAAACTTTTTTCAAAGAACAATGAAGATTGTGAACAATTTTACAAGATTAAAAATAAAGATTAGCATCAAAGGCAGAAAAGTTTTACATCATTTTACTTGTCTTAGGCATTATAGTAAGATGGTACTCTTTTGCCATGATGAAAAGGATGACTTTGATATAATACCTCAAAGTCTTTTTTATGCATTAAATCAAGGTGACGATATAAGCTGATAAAAGATAAATACAAACAAGTATAAGATTTTAAGATATTTTTAAAATGCAATTGATTCATATGCATTTTTTCGAAATAATGTTATAATTCAATTATAAATAGAGACTAAATATGAAAAGAAAGTTAACAAAATGCATTGTTAAATTGGAAAGCAAATAAAAGAAATAAACTATTAATTTTATTTGGTGCAAGGCAAGTTGGAAAAACATATCTAATTAGAGAATTTGCAAAAGAAAATTATGAGTACCTATATGAAATTAATTTTGAATTAGATGCTAATGCAAGAAATTTATTTAATGGATCATTAACAATTGATTCTTTACTTATTCGACTTTCATCATATAATATCAAAGTTCCAATCATTGAAGGAAAAACACTATTATTTTTTGATGAAGTACAAGTTTGTTCCAATGTTTTAACTGCATTAAAATCATTTGCTATGAATGGAAGATTCAATGTAATCACATGTGGTTCTATGTTAAGAATTGCAATGAAAAATGTTTCTTCATATCCAGTTGGATATGTTGAAACATTGCAAATGAGTCTTATGAATTTTGAAGAATTTTTATGGGCTTTAGGATATAGATCTGAATGAATAGAGCAATATGAAACTTATTACAAAGAAGAAAAGATGTTGCCAGAAGCCATTCATGAGAAATTAAACGAATTGTTTTTACAATATGCTGTTTTAGGTGGTAGAATGCTTTTATTTATGATGATTCCTATGATGACACCCCTAGATGCAGGAATTTTAAATGTCATTATGTGCTTTGCAGGGGGAATCTTATTTAGTGTTGGGCTTGCCTTTGTGAGTAAACTCATCTTAATAAAACAAATTTGATTTAAAAAAGAGGGTGATCATTTAAAATGAAAAACAACGATGATACTTATACAAGTAATGTAATAAACGACGATGAATTTAATTAATTCATCGAAGCTAAAACTTTTAAAGAAAAAATTAAAATATTAACAATACATTCAGAAAACAATCAAAAAAATATTGAAAGGGTAGAGTCAAATAAAGTATGGAAAGTATGAAAGAATTAATAGTTGCTAGCCATTTTTAATAATTCGCACCACTTATTTGGCATGGATTTTACATCCCCTATTTCTTTAATTAAAACAAGTACCTTGTTTTTTAAACTTGAATGTTTTCTTAAGAAGTATCAAAAAAGAAGATAAAAATGTCACGGTCAATGTGTTGTTTCAAGGCGAGATAGTTTGGCTCATATTCAATCACATAGTTATGCTGTTCGGCAGGGATAAATCGACCATTTTCCGTCATATCACGAATATTTTTGAAGAAGGCGAACATGAATGCAATTTAGTTGTTGCAAATTTTGCAACAACTGCTTCGGACAGAAAAACATATCAAGTTGACATTATAATCTCGAAGGCATTATCTCGGTTGGATACCGCATAAAATCGTTGCGGGGCACGCAATTGAGATTCTTGAAGAATAATAGAAAAAAAGCAAAAAAAGTCTAAATTAAATAATAACCACTAGAGTTTATATTACTTTTGTGGTTTTTTTGTTTATAGTTTTTTTAATATTTACGTTCATTTATGTCATTGTATTAAAACCCTTTTTTTGATACATTGAATCAATTTGTTTTACCCATAAAACTAAAAACGTGAATAAATACTTAAAAGTATTAACAAACAAATAAAAAATTCTTGAAAATGATTTAAAATTATGTTATTATAAAATTGCCATAAAGAGTGACGCGAGGGACAGACCCGATGACCGTACGACAACCTACATTGAAAGGTGCCAAAGTCTGAACGATGGTGTAAAATAATAAAAGATACCATGTATTATTTTCGTTTCTCTTTATGAATATTTACTTTGGAGGTAAAGGTTTATGAGAGAAACCCAAAATAATACTTTTTTTATTTTGTTTAGTAGGAGGATATGGATTCGATGAACACCCTTTTACATATTCCTCATGCATCTTTAAAAGTTCCTAGTTTTTTCTATGATGGATTAACCATACCTAAAGAAGTTTTTCATAAATATAATTTAAAAATGAGTGATGTTGGGGTTGAGGAATTGTTTAAAGAAGTTAAAGGAAAAAGAATAAAAGCCAAATATTCAAGACTATTTTGTGATGTTGAAAGATTTCGTGATGATAAAAAAGAAGTTATGTCTAAATATGGTGAAGGAATTATTTATACTAATTTATATGACGGAACTTTTTTCCATTGTCATCATCAAGAATATAAAGAAAAAGTTTTAAAGTATTATGATGAATATCATAAGAATATTGATCAAGAAGTTGAAAATTTATTAAAGGAAGATCAAGATTTACTCATTCTTGATTGTCATAGTTTTTCTGATGAAATGGCATCCTATTTCTTCAAACCTCCTTTCCCTGATATTTGTATTGGTGTTGAAAAAGAGTATTACAATGAAAAAATTTTAGAAAAGATTTTATTAGAAATAAATAAAAGAGATTATTCTTATAAAATTAATTATCCTTATTGTGGTAGTTTTGTACCTAATATAATTTATTCAGGGAAATTAAAAGGTAATGTAACTTCAATTATGATTGAAGTAAACAAAAGAGTATATCTTTAATTTATGTTTATTAAAAAACTTATTAGGAATACTAATAATTGAATGAAATAATAAAATAGGATTGTGATTTTCCTTAATTTTTGCTATAATAAACATATAAATTATTTTAGAAAGGAAAACATTCATGAGAAAGAATTTTTTGTTTTTAATTTGTTTATGTTTGTTAGGTATTTTGTGTGTTATGCCAACCAAGGCAGTTACACCAGATGCTTATACTATCATTGCAAATCCAGCTGAAGATGCTTCAATAGAAATGAATATTAGTTGGCACACAGATTTACAGTATACCAATAGTTATGTTGAATATACTAAAAAAACAGATACTGAATGGACTTCATCAAAAAAGGTTTTTGGTACCTATGAAAAGAATTCTGTTTTTGATGGAAATTATTCTGTAAAAGCAGATAGAACTAATTTTTATGAAGATGCTGTGTTTTTAAATTATTCTGCTACATTAACGAATTTAGATCCTGATACTGAATATATGTATAAAGTAGGACAAAACACAATGAGTGATGTTCACTATTTTAAAACAGCAGGAGATGATGAATTCAGTTTTGCTTGGATTAGTGATTATCATGCCTATACACCATTACCACAACGTTTGCAATCTAGCATAAAAATGGTGGATACTATTATTGATTATAATGATGGAGTTGATTTCGTTTTCTCTACTGGGGATGATGTTGCATGGGGTGGTAGCTATTCTTTCTGGAAAGATGTGTATGAAAAAGATCCACATCGTACACAATACATGTATGCTGCAGTCAATGGAAACCATGATAATATGGATCGAACAGGAACTAAAAATAGTAATCAATATTTTAGAACTGTCAATAATTATCCAAAGAATGGATATCAAGGAGAAGAAGGAGTTTGTTATTACTTCATTTATTCCAATGTTTTATTCATTATCTTTAATACAGAGGATTTATCAAGTTCAGAAGAAGTAGAAAAAGCAAAAGCGTGGTTTGAAGAAGTTGTTCAAAATAATCCAACACAATACATTATTGTTGCTCAACATTATCAATGGTTTAGTGGATCTACAGGTAGTAGTAATAGTAGTGGATATACTCGTTGGAAAGATTTATTTGACCAATATGGTGTTGATTTAGCTATTGCTGGAAACAATCATATTTATTTAAGAACAAATTCCATTTATCAAGGAAATGTATCAAATGATCCAAATCACGGAACTGTTTATATTGATGCACCTTCTTCAGATAATGAGCGTGGAAATACCATGAATGATACGTTATCTTATAATCAAGAATGGATTGCCAGTAGATGGACTGAAGGAGGACCTTCTATTGGGGGTATGGCAGTTAATGTAAATACAGATCATATCTCAGTTGAATTACTAAATCGTTATGGTGAACTCATCGATTCAACCATCATTCCTTCAAGAAGAGAAGCTCACCCATTAGGAAATTTCAATAAAACTGAATTTGAAAATTCATTCCAATTCATTCCAGGAACGATTCCTACATCAGGCGTTTTAACATGTTCTTCTAGTGGACGTCGTATGATGCAAAAAATAGAAGTATGGAAAGATGATCAACTTTTGTTATCCACAAATTTACGTAAAACACAAGATACCAATATGATTTTAAATGGACTTGATGCATCAAGTAAAAATGTTTTGACGCTTCGTATTACTTATTGTGATGGATCTGTTTCAAACAAATCTTTTGTTTGTAAAACAGGTCAATTACAAGGAAGTTTAAATTGTTTTAAAGCAGATATTCAAAATGGAAAGTATCTACTCTCTTGGAATAATACGTATTCAGAGGGAGTTGTTACTCAATATAGAATTTATAAAAATCATACGTTTTTAATGGATGTGGATGGTTCAAAAGTGGAAGTGAACTTATCTGATTCAAATGTTTCTTTATTAGATGAATTTACCATTGAAGCTTATCAAGATGAATTTTTACTATGGCGATCAAATACTAATTATTTTGATTATACCGATGTAGATTTAGATGGAAATTGTACAATAGAAGATATCCAGTATTTACAAGAAACCATTGTTCATAAAATTCAAATGAATGAGGAATATCAAGTGTTATATGATTTTAATCAAGATGGTCAGTTAAATATTGCGGATGTGAATTATTTATATCTATTTTTAGAAAAGAAAATTTCTTCCCTAACTGCGCCAACTTTTAAAGTTCAGTTTTTGGATATGTATGGAAATTTAATTCAAGAAGAAAATGTGAAAGCATTAGAAGATGCAACACCGCCAGATGTTCAACTGGATGGATATGTATTTTTAGGTTGGAATATGGATTATCATCATGTAACAAAAGATATGGTCATTAAAGGAATTTTTTATAAAGAACCTAGTGTGATTCGATCTTTATATCAAATAATTCTAAAAAAGGAGGCATAAGCATGAGAAAAATCAAAATGTTTATTGGCATATGTTTATGTAGTGTCCTTTTATTTACGGTGAGTGCTTGTAAAAAAACAAAAGTAAATGAAGATATTTTAAGTATTGAAGTTCTTGAACAAGATGCACATATTTATTATGAAAACTTTAATATTCAATCTTATCATATAGAAGTTACTTATAAAGATGAAGCGAAGGAAAAAGAAATTCTTGAAATGAATAAGAATATGATTTCTTCCTCTGATTTAAAGAAATTTTTAACAGCTGGAAATTATTCGATTACAGTGAATTATCAAGGAGTTAAAACAACTTGGAATGTTGTTATTGAAGATGAAATTAAACCTGCAAAATTAGAATTAATTCCTGCAAGTGTAACGAAAAAAGCATCAGAATTTAAATATTCAGAAGTTGTTGTTCGCTTGCATTATAATACAGGAGAAGTTCTAGACTCTGAGTTAACTTTAGATATGGTCGATAAAGAAGATAGAATTCAATTAGTTGCAGCTGGTGAACATGATGTAACCGTACATATGTTAGATTTAAGTGCTGTGCTTCATCTAGATTTACTTCCAAATGCTCCTGATCTTGATACCATTCAAAAAGAAGGTTTTATTTATTGTTATACAAGAAAAAATGAGAATGGATATATTTCATCTTATTACTATCGAGGAACAAAGCCTTTTTCTTCCTATCAATTTCGATTAACTTACCATGATGATCAAGTGAAAAATATTGTTTTAACACCAAATCAAGAATTAGATGGATCTTTCATTTATTATATGGAAGAAGAAGGAATGAATATTAGTTATTCAAACTTTCAAAATATATCCAATCAAGTACTACTATTTACAATAACATTTACAAGTAGTAATCAATATGAAAACTTTCGTTTAGATTCTAATTTTTCAAGTGAATGTTATCGTATTGAGGATGGTAAAGTTGTACAAGTAGAGGATTTTGAAATTAGTTTATTAAGATAAAATAAAAAAGTGTGAGAAAATAAATCACACTTTTTTTATGTTAAAGAGATTCTTGAAAAGAAGAAAAAGAGACACCAACCACATTAGAAACAGGAAGAGAAAAAGCAATTCCTTGTCCTGGGGTTTGCATTCCTACTTCTTGATAAAGCGCTTGAAGAATCGCATCTTTAATCTCATGGACAACTAAAATCATGACTATTTCTTTTTCGGGTTGAATCATAATTCCATAAAACTCTTCCGCATCCTTATTTCCCGTGCCACGTGCTGTTATGATGGTTCCCCCCTTAGCACCATTTTCTTTTGCCGCTTTCATGACAATATCCGTAAAACCATGATTGACAATACAAAAGATCACTTCAAATTTTGAATTATTTTCCATGATGGGTTTCTCCTTTCTGTAAATTTTTTGTGGCAAAATGATAACATTGTTTACCAATCATACTCGTTAGTGGAATTGTAAAGGCAATTCCTTGATGGCTTTTAAATTCTAAAGATAGAGTTTGAAAAACCTCTTTTACTTTACTTTGCTTGATTAAACTAAATATAACCTCTTTTTCTATTTCCGCAAGTCCAAAGTAACTTAGAATTTCTGAACTAGCCGTTCCTTTACCAAAAATAATCGATTGGAATGTAACATCATATTGCTCATATAAATTTTTAAAATAATTCCCTTGATTTCTTTCAACAATCGTTATTAACATTTCAAGTTTCTCTACAATCGGTGAAGTTGTTTTTTTCTTTTTAAATGGATGAATATCTGGCATAAAGACCTCCATTAATTAAAATAAATAATTTGTGCATCATCTTCACTGACCTTTTTAGGTTGAAGAGCTTTAGATGCTTTCTTTTGTTTTAGAACTGAGATAAATCCAAGAAGTTGAATCGTAACAAGAGGAGTCATCGCCACCATTGCCACAATTCCAAAAGCACCTTCCATAATACGATTTTCCCCTAAAATCACACTACATGCCCCAACAGCAAAGGGAAGGATAAAACCTGCTGTCATTGGACCACTGGCAACTCCTCCTGAATCAAAGGCAATGGCAGTATAAATTTTAGGAACAAAAAAGGTAAGGAGTAGAGAAATAAAATATCCTGGAAGAATATACCATAAAATACTAAAACCAAATAAAATACGAATCATGGATAAAGCAATCGATAAGCCGACTCCAAGAGATAAACCAACGAGCATAGAGCGTTTTGATATGGTACCACCACTTAATTCTTCCACTTGTTTATTTAAAACATGAATAGCAGGTTCTGCTAGAACGACGACCAAACCCATAAGTAAGCCAAGAGGAATTAAAACCCAAGCATAACTCGATGATCCGATGTTTTTTCCAATGGAAACACCTGCTGGCATAAAACCAATGTTTACAGCCGTTAGAAATAGAATTAAACCCAAATAAGTATATAAAATTCCAATGAGGATTCTGATTAATCTTTTTTTAGGTAAATGAATAAAAATAGCTTGAAAAATAAAAAAGAAAAGGACAATTGGAGCAAGGGCAATACTAACATCTTTTGTGTATTCCATAAATCCATGAAAAAACATATGAAGAATAGAAGAAGATAAATCCATTGTTTCTTCAATATAAGTTGGAGTTCCTTTAAAAAATAATCCTAGGATAAAAACAGCAAGAATTGGACCAATGGAACAAAGAGCAATCAAACCAAAACTATTTTCTTTTGTTTGATGGTCTCCCGCAAGAGTTGCAGTGCCTACCCCAAGGGCCATAATAAAGGGAACCGTAATTGGACCTGTTGTAACACCTCCTGAATCAAAAGCCATCGGCAAAAATTCAGGTTGGACAAAGATACATAATAGAAATATCAGTCCATAAAAGATCATTAAAAGTAAAGTTAAATTTATTTTGAAAATAATACGCAACAAAGCAAGGACTAAAAATAGCCCAACACCCAAAGCAACGGTTATAATAAGGACTGTTGAATTGACGGGAACTTGATTGGCTAATACACTTAAATCAGGTTCTGCAAGGGTAATTAAAATCCCTAAAGCCAAACTTGATAAAATCAAAAACCAAAGTTTTTTAGATTTAATGAAGACTTCACCAATATGTTGCCCCATGGGGGTCATCGCAACATTTGCCCCTAAAGTAAATAGCCCCATTCCAATAATCATGAGAACAGCACCAAATATAAATAGTTTCAATTCTTTAGGAGTGAGGACAGATATTTTTGTCATATGAAGTAAAAGTACAATCATTGTAATAGGAAGAATAGATAGAAGGGATTCTTTTATTTTTTCTAAGAGTTGTTTTTTCATCTTCATATCCTCCTTTATAATGTTATTATACAATAGAGATTATGCTTTAGTCAAATTAAATATGAAAAATTGTGAAAAAAGAAAAAGTAATTGAAAAAAGGAAGAAAAACATATATAATATTTATTTGGTGAAATGTATGAATACAAAACAAAAAGCAATGACAGAAGGAGTGATATGGAAACAAATTCTATTTTTTTCCATTCCAATTCTTTTGAGTAGTTTGTTCCAACAATTATACAATACCGTCGATAGTGCGGTTGTTGGAAGTGTAGAAGGACGAGATGCATTAGGTGCAGTAGGAGCTGCTGGTCCACTCATTAATTTACTTGTGGGTTTGTTTTTAGGAATTGCAACGGGAGCAAGTGCTGTGATTGCTCATTATTTTGGTGCTAGGGATGAAAAAAATGTGCAAAAAAGTGTTCATACAGCGGTGGCATTAGGTCTTATTTG
>CANQVW010000054.1 GCA_947627395.1 uncultured Bacilli bacterium
AGGTCAATGGAAATGGCAAAATCAAAAAGTTCCTTGTATGGGGTCTATCTTTGAAATATCCACCAATGGAACACATCAAATCGGTAGTATTTATGGTGGACCATTATACTTACAACCAACAACTTCAGCTGTTGAAATTGAAATATCAGGAGCTGTGGAAACGCCGCATTTTATACTAGGTGTAACCACAAAAGAAGAGTTTGAAACCTATTTACGTAATGCACCTGGTTTAATTGCTACATTAGATGTTGAAAACGGTCAATTAATTGGACTTGCAAATTATATGCAAGAATGTGATGATATTGAAAAACTTGCTTATTTTTGGCATTCTGTTTTCGCAATCAATTCTTCATTAAATGGAAGAGCTTATAATTATAATATAACGATGTCTTATGATATTCATGTTCCTGCAGGGGAAGCTGTAGCCTTGAATTCATACTTTTGTGCTCAGCCCTATGGTTGGTTTGATACATGTATGAATTATGAAGAATTAACAACAAAAGGAAATTGGGGAACATTTCATGAACTAGGACACGTTCAAGCGAAAACTTATGGTGTTAATTGGGGAATGTGTAATAGTACTTGTAAAAACTCTTGTGAAGGAGAAGTATGGAATAATACTTTAATTGTTTTGATGTATTCATTACTATGTAATATGGATCCAAGAATGGTTACGGTAGAACATGGTGAATTTGTTCATCCTTATACAGCTGTTTCTAGGTCCATGACCGTTCAAAATGTTAATGATTATCATGATTTTAATAATACCAAGGGAGCTCATTTTGATCAATTATCCTTATATGCCACATTAATTCATTCATTTGGTCCAAGTCGATTTGTCGATTTCTTTTATTCTTATAAATTAAATAAAACCTATTGTGATGAAAGTAGAGCCGATTTTATTTATCGAATGGGATTAATTAATCATGTAAATTTGTTTAATTGGATTAATGAATATTATCATGGAAATGTTCAAGAATCATCATTTACTCCAGAACAATGGCATTTCTTACAAACATTGCCCGATTTCTATCCAATCGCATATCGTTATAGCAATGGTATTGATGGTAATGAAACAGCACGTAAATATGAAGTGGATGGAAAATTTAACACCATCTTTGATCTTTCAAATGACAATATTGTTTCTCCTAGATCATTTCAAATTCTAGATGTAACTGATCCAGAATATGGAACGATTACTTATGATCCAAATTCATTAAAAGTAATTTATACACCTCCAAAAGAAGTAAGAGAATACGATCATTTTGATATCATTGTTCAAACTGAAGGAGAACGTATTGTTAGTTTAAATGTCAATTTTAAACTTTTATATCGTGGAACATATGCTGAAGTATGGAACTTAAGAAGTGATGTAGAGCCAAAACAATCCGTTCAAGTAGCTTTAGATGAAGTAAATGGTCGCGAACCAGATCGTATTGAAGAAAGTAATATTGCAGGTAAAGCACGCTTTACTGCTGCTGCAACAACTCGTGAATTATATCATCTTCGTTTTAAATTTATTGCAAGTGAAGAAGGACTACATCAATTTTATTTAAAAGCAGATGATGCATCAAGTGTTACTTTCTATCGTGATAATGAACATGGTGAAAACTTAGGTAATCTTTTTACAACAAAAGATGTTTCAAATTATGGATCTAGTAATGTATCGGTTACATTAAATGAAAATGATACCATTTATATGGATTGTTATTTGGTCAATTGGGGTGGACCGGGTAATTTATATGTCGGTGTTAAATTTCCAAATAGCGACAAAATAGAAGAAATTCCTTCGAAAAACATTGTTAATGCGAAAGTCAGTGATGAAGAATTAGCCATTGCAGATGAATTTAAAGGATGGCAACCAAAATTCTTAGATAGCATAAAAGATGAACCCATTGATTATAAAGCCGAAAAAACGAATTGGGAAGTGATTCATTGCCCTGTTGCTCACGTTAATGATGGGCAAGGAATCTCAGCATTAGTGGATGGCAATGAAAATACTTATTATCATTCTAGTTATGCAGGAAATAAACCGCCATATCCACATACCATTATCATTGATTGTAAAGAAGAAATTGCAGCTAACTATTTTGAGATCTTAAGAAGAGGAAATCAAAATGATAAAATTAGTAGTTTTAAACTATATGGCTGTAAAAATACTTCTAATGGGCTAGAACCAAATGAAGAAGATTATGAATTATTATTTGATGGAACAACAGATGATCCTAATTCTTTAAGATATCGAGTCAATTTTAATGAGCGAATGACTCGTTACTTTAAATTAGTCATTGAAAAAACAGCAGGTCAAACTGTTATTAAAGAATTAACAGCAGGAAGAACTGTATCCTTAGAACAAACGGTAAAACCTAAAAATTATGAAAAAGAAAATCAAGGATTTACTGAAAATCGTGCAAATGGTAAATTATCAACAGATAAACAAGGTTCATATTATATATTCTCATTCTTTGGAACAGGTTTTGATATCTTTGCCGATACAGATTTAAATTACGGTTCAGGAATTGTTTACGTTGACGATGAAATCGTAGGAAATATAAATCTTGCAGATAAACGTATCTTGAATAAATGTGTATTTCGTAAACATGATTTAGAGATTGCATATCATGATGTAAAAATTGAAACAGACACTTCTTTATTCTTCAATATTTCGTTTATTAATGTGGATTATAGAACACCTGTTGAAGAAAGAGACTACCCATCCATAGATGATAATTATGGTGATGGATCTCCATTGATTTTCTCTCCTGAATGGAAAACGATGATACCTGAATATAAGGAATTAACAAGTATTCAATTTCTTAATCATGTTCCAAATGGTTATCAAGATACTTATTTGAGAATGAATGATTATATTCGTATTTATCAAAAAGAAGATGATAAAACAAAAATTGCTTTTGTATATACAGGTAATATTTGTTCACCATTTGAATGTGGATTTTTATTTGCAGGTTGTGAAAATCTAGAAGAAATTATTTTTGATAATTTTGATACATCATCTATGAGAAGTACAATATCTATGTTTCGTGATTGTTACAAATTACAAAATTTAGATTTAAGTAACTTTAAAACAAATCAAACTTTATTCTTAAGTTCGATGTTTGCTAATTGTAATTCTTTAACTGAACTAAATCTTTCAGGATTAAATATTCAAAAAGAAGCTAGATTAATAGATATTTTTCTTTCATGTTCTAATTTAAATAAATTATATGTTCCAACTGAACTCTTTGTTAATGGAGTCATACTACCTAATCAATTTGTTGATATTGAAACAAAGCAAATTAGTGATGAAGTAGGTGTGAATAATGCTGGACACATTTTATTATCACATCAAGGACATTCATTTAATGAGCATTTTGCTTTAGTAAAGCCAACATGTATAGCAAATGGTTCAAAAGAATATTACTTATGTGCTTGTGGCGTTCATAGTTTTGATGGCATAAATGAAACAAATGAAAGTATTGAAATCTTAGCAACAGGACATAAAGAAGAGACCATTAAAGGAAAAGAAGCAACATGTTTAGATAAAGGTTTAACAGATGGGGTTCGTTGTTCGGTATGTGATGAAATATTAACTGAACAAGTTGAAATACCTGCAAAAGGACATGAGTGGAGTGAATGGGAAATTCTTAAAGAACCTACATATCATGAAGATGGAATAAAAGAACGTAAATGTCCATTTGGTCATGTTGAGTCACAAACTATTCCAATGTTAACTAAAAAAGCGAATGCAGTTCCAATTATAATTAGCGTTATAGCAATATGTAGTGCCATTTTAATAGGAACAGTTGCAATTATTTTTATTCGCAAAAAGAAATTAAAGAAATTATAAAAATCTTTATAACTTAAGGGGATTTAATATACCTGAATTTGTGTGGTATATAAATCCCTTTTATTTAAATTCTTTTTTTAAAGTCATAATTCATTATGTTTAAAAAATTTCTTATTTTATTCTATAACTGAATGGAAAACAAATTCCATGAACAATAATTGTAAAAAACTAGCAAAATGAGACCATCTATGCTATAATATCTTACACATGAGAGGATTTTTATGCAAAGATATTTTATTCAAAAAAGTCAAATAGATGGTCAACATATTTCTATTACGGGTGATGATGTACATCATATTAAACATGTTATGCGTATGAAAGTAGGAGACAAGGTAATTGCTTGCGATGAAGAAAATAACTATCATTGTCAAATTATTTCTATCTCTACGATAATAGAATTAGAAATTCTTTCAATAGACCAAGAACAAAAAGAACTACCTATTCAAGTAACTATTGCCCATGGACTTGTTCGAAGAGATAAAACAGAAGAAGTCATTCGTCGACTTGTTGAAATAGGGTGTTACCAATATCTACCCGTTATTATGGACCATTGTGTTGCTAAAGCTACTTTTGATAAACAAGAGCGATATGAAAAAATTGTTAAAGAAGCATCAGAACAAAGTGGACGCAGTCGTTTAATGAAAGTCTTAACTCCAATTTCTTTTTCATCTTTAATGGATGAAATCAAATCCTATGATTTAGTATTATTTGCTCATGTCTTTTATGCAAATGATTCACAAAGTGAGCTAAAAAAAGTCTTAAGAACTTTTCATGGTAAAAATATCTTATGTATTATTGGTCCTGAAGGAGGATTTTCCTCTCGTGAAGTAGAAAAAATTATCCAAACCAAAGCCATAACAATAGGACTTGGAAAAAGAACTTTACGAACTGAAACTGCTCCTTTATATATCATGAGTGTTATCTCTTATGAAATGGAGAATCAAAATGAAAATTAGTTATTGTTCTTTAGGGTGTAAAGTAAATCAATATGAGACGGAATCTATTATTAACACATTTTTGGATCATGGATTTACATTAGGAGATTTTCATGAGGTTTGTGATGTTTATTTGATTAATACCTGCAGTATTACACATACAGGGGACGCTAAATCAAGAAAAATGATTCACCAAGCCATTAAAACCAATCCCAATGCCGTTGTTGCTGTTATGGGGTGCTATGCTCAGTTACAAATTGAAGATATTCGAAAAATAGAAGGCGTAGATGTTTTGATTGGAACTACACATCGAGATCAAATGTATTCTTATGTAATGGAAGCTTTAAAAACAAAATCAAAAGTCGATCACTATGATGATGTTTTACAAAGTACTTGTTATGAAGAATTAAAAGTAGCAAAATTTACCGATCGAATTCGAGGGTTTGTGAAAATACAAGATGGATGTGATAACTATTGTAGTTATTGTACCATTCCATATGCTAGAGGTCATATTCGCAGTCGAAATCCGCAAAATGTCATTCAAGAAATTGCTTTTCAAACCTCTTTAGGAGTGAATGAAATTGTTCTAACAGGGATTAATACAGGAACATATGGAAAAGATTTGAAAGACTATTCATTTTCTAAATTACTTTTGGATTTGGTCAAAAATGTTCAAAATTTAGGCCGTATTCGCATTTCATCCATTGAAGCAACAGAAATTAGTGATGAATTACTTACGATTTTAAAGGAAAATTCAAATCATTTTTGTCTTCATTTACATATTCCTTTACAAGGCGGATGTGATGCAACATTAAAACGAATGCAAAGGAAATATTCGTTAGAAGAATACAAGAAAAAAATAAATAAAATTAGATTAATATTGCCTAATATCAATATTACAAGTGACATTATGGTTGGTTTTGCTGGAGAAACAGAGGATGATTTTAATACCTCATTAAAAGAAATTGAAGCCATTGGATTTGGTGAAATTCATGTTTTTCCATATTCAAGAAGACCCAAAACACCAGCTTATTCATATCCAAATCAAGTGAGTGAAGTTGAAAAACATAATAGAGTTCAAAAAATGTTATCTTTAAATCAAAAAATGGCCATTCAATATCGAAAAAAGTTCTTAAATGAAATTGTTGATGTTTTAGTTGAAAAATATGATGAAAAAACAAATATTGCAAAAGGACATTCCTCTAATTATTTAGAAGTTTCCTTTCCAACCCATCAAAAAGATATTGTAAATACATTTGTGAAAGTAAAAATAACCTCTATTGGATACCCAATATGTCAAGGAGAAGAACAATATGAAATTTAGTGAATTCAATTTAAAACCCTCATTACAAGAAGGAATTAAAAAAATTGGTTTTTATGAAACCACTGAAGTTCAAGATAAAATCATTCCCATGTTATTAAAACATCAAAATGTTATTGGTAAAAGTGAAACCGGAACAGGAAAGACCCATGCTTTCCTAATTCCATTACTTCAAGGAATTGATGAAGAAAAATTTGAAGTACAAGCTGTGATTATATCTCCAACAAGAGAATTAGCCTTACAAATTCATCATGAAATTGTTAGATTAATGAAAGATATCGATGCAAGGCTTTATGTTGGTGGAAGTGATCGTGAGGCTGAATTAAATCGTTTAAGAATTCATCAACCACAAATTGTCATAGGAACCATTGGAAAATTAATTGATCTTGCGGTTTCCTCAAATGAATTAAAAATCCATACAGCCAAATTTTTGGTCATTGATGAAGCAGATATGGTTTTTGAATCTAAAGAAATTGAATATATAGATCAACTTTTTGTCAAGTTTGAACAAAATATACAAGTAGCACTTTTTAGCGCTACCATATCTAAACCACTCATTCATTTCGTAAACAAATACCTAACGAAATGTGAAATGGTCGATTTAACCTCAAAAGAGATGACAAAATCTACCATTAAGCAAATCTTCATTCCTACAAAAAATCAAGATAAACTTGCTTTACTTGTCGATTTACTTCATTCATTTACACCTTATTTAGTTTTAATCTTTGCCAACACTAAAATAATGGTTGATGAAATTGCCTCTTACTTAGGAAACCATCAAATCAAATGTGCCGTCCTTTCAGGAAATCTTTCTTCTAATGAAAGAAAACAAGTCTTGAAAAGAATTAAAGAAGGGGCTTATCACTATGTTGTATGCAGTGATATTGCTTCACGTGGAGTTGATATAGAAGGAGTCAGTCACGTAATTAATTTTGAGTTACCTGAAGATATTGAATTCTTTATTCATCGTGTTGGAAGAACAGCTAGGTATCAACAAGATGGTTATGCTATTTCTTTTTATGATTATGACAATGAAGACTATGTTCATCAATTGATTAAAAAAGGATTAAAATGTTCTTTTCAAGTTTTAAAAAATGGAGTTTTAGTTCCAACAAGAACCAGAAATAGAATGGTAAAACCAATGGAAGCATTAAAGGCGGAAGAAGAGCTTCATCGTAAGACACCCATGCCTAAAAAAGTTAAACCAGGATATCGTAAAAAAAGAAACGAACAAATAAAAAAAGAATTACAAAAAATGAAACGTAAAAAAATAAATGACTTATATCATAAGAAGGGAAAAATGAAAAATGATTAAACTTGGATGTCATGTTGGAAATAGTGGACGAGATATGCTTGTAGGCTCTGTTCATGAAGCTTTACAATACCATGCAAATTGTTTCATGTTGTACTTGGGTGCTCCTCAAAATTCATTTCGTAAACCAAAAAGTGAATGGAATATTGAACCCTATTTACGAATATTGAATGAAAATCATATTGCACCAACGGATGTAATTGTTCATGCTCCCTATATTGTTAATTTAGCGCAGGGAGATGAAGAAAAAAGAAAGTTTGCTGTTGAGTTAATTAGTAAGGAAGTAAAAGGAACAGAGGCGATTCACGCAAAATATATTGTTGTTCATCCAGGTGCTCATGTTGGACAAGGTATTGAAGTGGGAATTCAAAGAATTGCGAAAAGTTTACAAGAAATTTTAGAACAAACCAAAGATACATCTGTAACGATTTGTTTAGAAACGATGGCAGGAAAAGGTACAGAATGTTGTTCAAAATTCGAAGAAATAAAACAAATTATGGATCTTGTTCAAAATGAAAGAATAAAAGTATGTTTTGATACATGCCATACATGGGATAGTGGATATCAAATTGTGGAAAAGTATGATGAAGTTTTAAAACACTTTGATGACCTAATTGGTTTAGACAAAATTAAAGTCATTCATCTAAACGATAGTAAAAATGAATGTGAATCTCACAAAGATCGACATGAAAATATTGGATTTGGTAAAATTGGATTTGATACTTTACTTCGCTTTGCTATGGATGAACGATTTCACTTCATTCCTAAAATTTTAGAAACACCTTATCTAAAGAAAGATAAAGGTAGTAAAGAATCCTATCCTCCTTATTTAGAAGAAATCGAAATGATTCAAACACAAACATTTCATAAGGATTGGATAGAAAATAAGTTAAAAAATCCAATGTAAGCATTTTCAATAAATTAATTTCATAAACCTATTGCTTTTGCATAAATTGAAGTGTATAATGTTGCTATCTTAATAATAAAGACGTTGAAAAGAAGAGTAGAAACTGAAATTCTTTTAGAGAGTTGTCATTTGGTGAAAGGCAATAGAAGGAAGGTTTTGAAGATGGTCTTGGAGTTGTGCTGTCGAATCGAAAGTTAAAACAGCAACGTCATTCGCACGTTACAGCGATAGAGCATGATTGTGCTTGAAAATAGGCTAGGAAACTAGTGAAACAAGGTTGGTACCACGTGATATATAAGTCTCGTCCTTCATATGAGGAAGAGGCTTTTTTTGTTTCTTAGTCTTCTTTCATGCTGATTTTGACTAAAACTAAGAAAGGAAAAAATCATATGATTGAAATTAAAAATTTATGTAAAACGTATCATTTGAAATCTGGTGATGTGCCAGCAATTCAAAATGTAAATTTATCAATTCATGAAGGTGATATTTATGGAATTATTGGTTATTCGGGTGCTGGAAAATCTTCATTAATTCGGTGTATCAATTTACTTGAAAAACCAGACAAGGGTGAAATTATTGTTGATGGAACAACCCTTGTTTCAACAATCTCCAAGAATGGAGAAGAGAAAGTTTCTATCATACCCAATCGAGCGTTAAGGAAAACTAGAAAAAATATTGGAATGATTTTCCAACATTTTAATCTCTTAGATCGATTGACTGTTTATGAAAATATTGCTTATCCTCTTCGATATAGTGGATATGACAAAAAAGAAATTCATAATCGAGTGATTGAATTATTATCTTTAGTTGGACTAAGTGATAAAATCAATGTTTATCCATCTTCCTTATCTGGAGGTCAAAAGCAGCGAGTTGCCATTGCAAGAGCGATTGCAAGTCATCCTAAAGTCTTATTATCTGATGAAGCAACAAGTGCCCTAGATCCAGATGCAACAGAATCTATCTTACATTTATTAAAAGATCTGAATCAAAAATTAGGACTAACGATTGTGATGATTACCCATGAAATGTCAGTAATTAAATCCATTTGTTCGAAAGTTGCCGTGATGGAAGATGGAAAGGTTGTGGAAGAAGGAGATGTTTATTCGATTTTTTCTAATCCTAAAACAGAAGTGACCAAACGATTTGTTGCAACAACATCAGCATTACATAAAGTTGACCAATTATTAAATTCTTCTATTTTACTAGGAAATGACCAAAAAGGAAAATTAGTAAAATTAATTTATCAAAAAACAAGTGTCAAAGATGCTTTAATTTCTGAAGTTTCTAGAAAATATCATGTTGATGTTAGTATTGTTTTAGCAACCGTAGAAATATTGCAAGATGCACCGTTAGGTGGCATGATTGCCTGGTTTCAAGGAAATGAAAAAGACATTCAAAGTGCTTTAACATTTTTTAGTGATAGTGATGTAAAAGTGGAGGTGATAGAACATGGTAGAGTGGATTAAAAAAATCATGCCGAATGTATATTTATATCGGAAAGAATTTTTTGAAAATACACTAGCTACTCTTGAAATGTTTATTATTTCGGGAATCTTTGCTTTTATTTTTGGTTTATTTTTTGGCATCCTTTTAACAGTTACAAAAAAAGGAGGAATCAAACAAAATAGAATTGTGTTTCACATCTTAGATATTATCATCAATATCTTGCGCTCCATTCCCTTTATCATTTTAATTATCTTTTTAATTCCAATGACAAGAAAATTGGTTGGTACAGCTATCGGCGTTAAAGGAGCCATTTTT
>CANQVW010000055.1 GCA_947627395.1 uncultured Bacilli bacterium
TGATAGTCTTCTAAAGCTTGCACAATAGAAGAAGCGAGTTTCTTCCTACTTGTCTCTGTAGAAGCTGCATCACTAATGGGTTTACCACCTTGACTATATCCTGTAATACACAAAACAACACGAATTTGACTTTTTTCTCTTGCACTAAGAATAGGATAAATATTTCCTAAAGCTAATGGATTGACTTTCCCTTCATAAAGAGAGGCAAAACATAGGTTTACAACATCAATAGTTTTTAAATCTACATCTGTATACCCATGATAAGATCCTGTATACATATAGGCAAATACTTTATTTGGTTTATTTTGAATATCATTCAACTCTATTTTTTTGACCAATACATCTTTTTCAAGTGTTACTTGTTCCTGATTTAAAACCAGTTGTGCTTTTAAAGTAACGGTTAAATCAGATCGTCCACGAATTAGATATCCAGAAGGTTGTAAAGTGTGGGGATCAGAGGTAAACCAATGAATCTCAACTACACCTTTAGATGTTATATATTCTTTAGGTAAAACCGTGTTTTCATCATAAATTTCAGGAACTTGAGATGCTATGATGTCTTTTACTTTAAGTAGTTCTTCGCTTGCTTCTTTTTTTCCTTGTTTCAGTCGCTTGATTTGTTCTTGTGCTTCGAATAAAATTTCTTTGTTTTCAACAAGTTCTTGTTCTTCAAGAGTTAATTCATCATATAAAGATTTTATCATTTCCACGATATTTTCATTTGATAAATCAACTGGTGTTGGAAGCATTTGAATGAATTCAATCACTTCTTGAATTTTATCATATCTGATTTCATCTTTTACTTCTTCTTTTTTACAAGCAAAAAGAATGGAAGATAAACAAAGTAAACAGATGAGAAAACATTTTTTCATATTGTCCACCTACTTTTCTTAGATAAACATAGTATAACATGCTTTTCTTTATTTTAAACTTAAAAATAAAAATCTTTTTGATGAATTTCAAAAAGATTCATCTTGATTTAATGTGTACATAAAAATAGCACCAGCAATAGCTACATTGAAGGATTCTAATAATGGATTCATTTCTATTCTTAAGTTTTCATTTGTTTTGTTTAATAAATGTTCTTGTACTCCTTGTCCTTCATTTCCTAAAAGAAGGGCATACTTAGAATGTTTGGTTCTTTTCTTTAAAGGAAGTGAATCTTTTAAGGAAGTCCCATAAATAAAGAAACCTTCCCGATGAAGAACATCCATGACTTCATTCAAATCTTTTTGTAAGATTGGAATTTTAAATAAAGCACCTTGAGTGGAACGAATGACTTTATCATTATATAAATCTACACAATCAGGACTTAGAATAATTCCATCCATATTGAGTCCTAATGCTGTTCTAATTAAAGTTCCTAAATTTCCTGGATCTTGAATACGATCTAGTAAAAGTAGATGATGTCCCGTAATGGTAGTAGCCTCTTTCATCTTGCAAAGTCCTACAATGGATTGTGGAGTTTTGGTTTGCGAAAGAGTTTCAATAACGGGAGGGGTAACTTTTACTAAAGAAACATCTTGAAGTGATAAATCATGCAATGATAGGTCATCTCTAGTAAAGTAGACTTCTTTTAATACATGACTAAGATAGGCTTCATTTACCAAATGATATCCTTCAACAAGGTACATTTTTTCTTCTTCACGATATTTCTTTTGGTGAAGTTTTTTTAATTTTTGAATGTAAGGATTATGAATAGAATAAATTTCTTTCATTTCCTTCTCCTAACGATATAAATAAATGGACATATAAATAATCATTCCAATGGTTAATATTCCTTGCGTAATCCAAATTCCTAAAAATACATTTCTATCAATCTTTTTCTTAATGACATTGACAAATAATAACCAAGATACCAGCAATAAAATTAATGGCAAAGAGAAAATAACTAAGAATATAACAACATTATAAAAGACGGTATCTGCTGTCATGTTTGAAAAAGAATTTTGCAATGCGGAAATGACAATATTTGCAAAATCGAGCCAAACATTATAGGAAATAATCGGAAGACAAATTAAAATCATAATAATTCCATAAAAGACAATCCAAATAGAAAGTTGATTGAGTCCTGATTTATCTTCACTTTTTTGCTTTTTATGAAGTTCTTTTCTTTCCTTTAGTAGTTCTTTTGATTCTTCTTTGGCTTTTAAATAAGGTTCATCATATTCATCTGTATCAGGATTTTCCAAAACTTTTTGTTCCAATTGGTCCATTAATATTTCTAATTCTTGTAATCTTAATTCTATTTCATCTTCACGAATTTCTTCAGGTGTTTTTTCATGAATAGATTTTGTTGGAGTAAATAAGTTCTGTTCCTCTTCTTCTACATCTTCCTCTAGTGATACGGATGAATCTTCTTGATTTTCTAAATCTAGGGATTCTTTTTCTTTTTCATTTGATTCCATGATTTCCTCCATAATCTTTTTTACTTGACTATTTATGTTTATTATATCATACTCTTTTTAAGATTTCCATTATTTTTTATGAAAATAAAATAAAATAAAAAGTGCACAAAAGCTTTTGCTTTCAAGCACTTTTCGTATTATTTACTAGATCCCATATTGGATTGAGCCATTTTAACTAAACGACGAGTGATTTCACCACCAACTGATCCGTTTTGACGAGCTGTTGCATCAGGACCTAATTGAACACCAAATTCACTGGCGATTTCATATTTCATCTGATCAACTGCGTTTTGAGCACCTGGTACTACCAATCTGTTTTTGGAAGTATTGTTGTTGCTATAAGATGAACCGTTCATGAATTTCACCTCCTATTCAATAATAATGAATCTTTTCGGGTTCGAAAAGTTCATAAGATATTTGATTTCAATTCAATTCTCTTATGACAATATTATTGTGAGGTTTTTTTTGTTTTTTATTCAAAAAACTTAAACATCAAATTTACCAATTTTATCCTGTTCAAATAAATTGAAATGTTTTCCATCTTCTAAAGTATATAAAACGATTTGGTTTAAAGCATCACGAATGGCATCTTCTAATCCTTCGCATTTTTTCTCTTCTTCCAATACATTTTCTATCTTTGGTTTAATGACTGGATGTGTTGGAACAAATACAGTGCAACAATCTTCATAGGGACGAATCGATATATCAAAGGTTTCAATTTTTTTCGCAATTTGAATGACTTCCTCTTTATCGAATGTGGAAAGGGGACGAATGATAGGTAAAGTAGTTACATCATTGACGACTTTCATTCCTTCTAAAGTTTGTGATGCGACTTGTCCAATACTTTCGCCGTTAATAATACAATCCATTTTATGTTCTCTTACAAATGTATCAGCAATTTTATACATGGCTCTACGCATTAAAGTGACTAAATAACTTGCATCAGCACATTCATGAATGATGGTTTGAATTTGTGTAAATGGTACAACATATAAATTTAATAGACCATCAGATGTATATGATGTTAATTGTTCCGTTAAATCAATGACTTTTTGTAAAGCTAAATCAGATGTATATGGAGGAGATGCAAAATGCATGAATGAAATATTGACTCCCTTACGAATACATAAAAAGGCAGCAACAGGAGAATCGATTCCTCCACTCATCATAACTACTCCTTTTCCAGCCATACCACTAGGATATCCTCCTAGTCCTGGAATTTCATTGGTATATAAATAGGTTCCTTCACTTCGCAAATCAATATGTAAAGTAACTTCTGGATGATGTACATCTACTGTAAGACCTTCTACTTGGGGTAAAATGAGTTTTGCAACTTGTTGTGATATTTCAATAGAAGTAAGGGGAAAACTTTTATCTCCTCGGTGTGTTTCAACTTTAAAGGAAAAAGAAGTTCTTTTACTTTTCTCTTCTTCTAAAATTGAGATAGCTTTTAAAGCGATTTTTTCAATTTGAGATTCTGTTCTAACACATAAACTATAAGAAGATAATCCAACAATTTGGTTCAAACACTCTATTACTTCTTTTTCATCTTCACCATTTAAATAAATATAAAAGCGATAACTCGTATGAAAGAAAGTTAATTTTTTAAACTTAGAACATTTTTTTTGAATATTTTGATTCATTTGATTTAAAAATGTTTTATAATTTTTTTTCTTTAATGTCATTTCTCCATAACGAATTAAAATCATATCATACATATTTTTTCACCTCTTAATTGTTTTTATTGCATCTATGAATATTTTTATATCTTGAAGGGTTGTCATAAAAGAAAGACTAATTCGAACCGAAGATGTTGCAAGTTCCATTGAATTTGTCATGGCATAAATGGTTTTTTCAGCTTTCTTTAATTTAGATGAACAGGAAGATCCTGTGGATACATAGATTTCTTTTTCTTCAAGTTGATGAACAATCGTTTCTCCTTCCATAGAAGGAATAGAAATATTTAAAATAGAATAACTAATATTATCTTTAGGCGTATTGATGGTAACATATGGTATTTTCTCTAATGCATCATATAATATAAAAAATAAATTTTGAAGATATAAAACATGTTTTTGTGTTTCAGGGTAAAATTTTTTAAAACATTTGGTTGTGGAAGCAATTAAGGATACGTCAAGCGTTCCAGGTTTTATGCCCCCTTGAGCAGTAGAGCCAAACAAACGTTTATGTAAATCAATACTTTTACGATAAACGAGTCCTCCAATTCCTTTTGGTCCATAAATTTTATGTGTAGAAAAAGTAAATAAATCGATATCATTCCACGAAAAGGAAGGAACAACTTTACACATTCCTTGTACAGCATCTACATGAAGTTTTGCTTTAGGATATGATTTCATGATTGAAATGATTTTGTCAATGGGTTCAATCACTCCAACAATATTATTCACCCACATGATGGATACTAAAATCACATCTTTATTCATTTCTTTCTTGAATTGTTCAAAATCGATGATTCCATTAGAATCAACATCTAAATAAACAACATCATACGTTTTTTCTAATTGCTTCATTACTTCATAAACTGAAGGATGTTCTATTTTTGTAGTGATGATTTTTCCAGTCGGATGAGATAATGCACAACCAAAGATACCTAAATTATTCGCTTCTGTAGCATTTGATGTATAAATTACATCATGATCTAAAACACCTAAAATACTTTTTAGCTCTTCTTTCATTTTTTGATACATGTAATGACTTTCCTGACCTAAACGATGTAAGGAAGTAGAGTTAGCAAAAAAGTTTTTAGAAACTTTCATATAGGTTTCTAATACTTCATGATCTATTGGGGTTGTTGCTGTATAATCTAAATAGTGCATATTATGAACTCCTTCATATGAGTAAATCACTTTATATTTATTATACACTAATTTTCAAATAAAAGAAATGTTTATTTGATTTAACTCTTGTTTTTTTTACAGATTTCATGTAAAATAAAATTATAAAGTGAGGTGTAGATAAAATGAAACATGTAAAATATTTAACAAAAGGGACTTGTGCAAAAGTTATAGAATTTGATTTAGATGATGACAATACTATTCATCATGTAACTTTTCAAGGTGGATGCAATGGAAACCTAAAAGCCATTGGAAAACTTGTTGAAGGGAAAGATGCAAATGAGGTTTCTAATCTTTTGAAAGGAAATATTTGTGGAATGAAGGGGACAAGTTGTGCAGATCAATTATCTATTGCAATCGAAGAAAACAAATAAAAAGAGTAGAGCTAGGGTTCATATCCAACAGCTCTACTTTTTCTTTTATAAAATTTAATTGAAAATTTCCGACTAGCATTATTCACTATTTCAATCTAATTTAAATATTAAATGATCCATTTTCTTTAAAACAAATCCCGTCATCTTCTTTTCTGTCACATAGGTAGATGGTTTATAAGCGAACTTTTCTTTTTTACAGATTGTTTCTAAAGCAAGCAAAACCATTAGGTGGCTAAAATGGTAGTATTTAAATGTTTCCAAATTATGAATTATTCCAATATTTTGTAATATTAATCCCATATCTTTGCTCCTTTCTTTTCATTTAATTTTTAGAATTATGAGCGTTAAAATGTTCTTGATTGATGGGTAGTTTATCAATAACATCATTTAATTCTTTTTCAAGCATATTATACTTTGGATAATCTAATTTATGGAAATTATCAATTGATAAATTACCTTCTGAATCAATGATAAGATAACTATCAATCATTGTGTTATTTGTTTCTACTACAACATTATTAAATTGATTATATTTACTGATATAATTTCTAAATTCAATATCAGTTATTGTGTTTTCATTTGAATATGAATTATTTTCATTAGAAACCATTTGTAATAATTTAATTTTATTTGGTTTTAATTTCAACAGAAATTCAGATAAATCTTCATTTATATTTTGTTTTGAAACACAAATATTAATTTTTAATTTAATATTTGCTTCTTTAATGATTTTACCTAATTCTAGGATTCTATCATCACTTAAAGTTTCATTTCTTTGATTACATCTTCCGATAGATTGATTCGTTTTAACATTAATTGAATCCATACTAATCCCAATAATGGATATCTTATGTCGATTATCAATGATAAAATCTTTTGTTAAAAAGAAACCATTTGTAATAATAGATACATCAATAGACTTGGATGAAATATAATCAATAAGTTCTTGCAGATTTTCATATAATAAAGGTTCACCACCTGCTAGGTTAATTCTTCCGTTTTTGATATTTCTTTTTATAAAATATCTTTGAATATTATCCACTATCTTTTTTAATTCTTCAATATTTAATTTCTTTCCACTTTTTTTCACAAAGCAATGTTTACAATGAAAATTACAATTATCTAAGAAATGTAAATTAATTACATTCAATTTTTGATTGAATATTTCTTTATATTTTTGAAATGCACTTTCAATTCCGTGATAAAGATATTCATGCAAAACAGAATTTTGTACATAAAGGTTATGTTTTGCCTCATTTGGTGATGGATATTTTAAATCCAAGATGTGTTCTGCTATGGCTCTTCTTTTATTTTTTGTATCATTACCAATTGTTAATATATATAATAACTTTGATAAGGATCTCCATAAAAATGTATACTGATTTGAAATGAAATCTATATTAATATAGAGTTGAATATCTCCAGGGAAATAAATATTAAGTCTATGAATTAAATTTGAATTCAATACTTCACAACTATCTAATTGATATTGCTCATTGATTAGCTTTATTGCTTCTTTATATGTTGGTTTAAAATAATTTTCTTTTAAGTTTGGAAATGTTTCAAAAATAAAAGTTTTAATCCATCGAATGGTTTTATCTAATCCATAATCATAATAAATAGCACATAGTAACATTTCAAATGAATCTGCATAATATTTTTCTTTTGAATTATCATAATCATCTTGAATGATTTCTGTTCTCTCAAGTTTTATAAATTCAAACATTTGATTATAGACAGATATATATGCATTGTTTAATCCCATCTTTTTAACAATTTCACATTGTGAATTTGCTGAACAATATTTCTTTTTTTCATTGTCTATTTCATTTATTGGAACAAAAGAATAAAACAATATATCTTCAACAGCTATTTCATAAAGCGCATCACCTATTTGTTCTAATATTGGAAATTTTTCTTTTTCACTGTAGGTTGCACTTTTTCTATCTAATATAGCTATCATATAATTATCTTTGTTTTTAAGAATGATATTATATTTAGATAGAATATTTTTTAATATCAAATATTTTTCTTCTCTGTTTGAATTATGGATTTTAACTTGCGGAATAATTTGTAGACTTTCTTCTAACATTCCCAGTAAATCTTCAAAAATATAAACCATGCCTTGGTAATATTCATTTTTAAATATTTGATGTGTTATATATGAAATAATAAATATTCTATTTATAATATTTTCATCATCAAAAAAACTTGGAAAAAAAGAAGCAATAATATCACTATCTTTATAGTAATATCTATTCATATCTATTATTTTAGATAGAAAGTAATCTTTCATTGTTTCTTTTCTTTGTTGTGTTTCTCTTTGAATGATAGATTCTAAATTATAAATTATTTGAATAACTTCATTAGTTTTTTCTTGATATTCATATTGAATAAAATCATCAAATAACTTTTTTCCATTAATTAAGATATTATTTATATTGGATAAAGTATAAATTGGGTAAAACAGTATTTGATAATTCTTTTCGGATCCTAATTTTAAGAATTTAGAGAACCGATCAAAGGTATACATTTTAGCGTTTCTAATTAATCCATCTAAATATTCTTGATCATATATAAAAATAGGTAATTGATTTTGAATAATTGTTTTAAATGGATATCTTTTATTGAAGGAATCAAATATATATTTTATGATCTTTTTAACATATGTTTTTCCATTATATTGATATATATAATAAAGTAATTGAAGCATTGAGTGCTTAATTTCACCTAAAAACCAAAATTCTTTATTTGGATATAGTTCCATACCCATAATATAATCAGCATAATCTAAACCATATAAATTCGTTGAAAAGGATGTTGCAAAAGTTTCATATTGATTAGATTTTTTAAAATCATATTGAAAATCATCAATGAATATTTTTTCTAATTCTTTATTCATATTTAAATATGAAAATTCATTAATCCATTCAATAAAACATTGATTATCAATTCCATCTGTTATTTTTTTAATAACTTCTTTTAAATCTCCACATTTCTTCAAAATTATTTTTTCAATCCAAGTATTTAGTTCTAAAGAAATTAGTGTTTTAAAAATCGTATTTTTCTTTGGAGATTTTTTTACATAAGTTGTAATTAATCCGCAATCATATAAAAACTCTTTTACTAAAGTACTTTTCATATCTTTTCTTTGCACTAAGTTTTCTAGTTTTTTAGCTATTTCACAATCATAAAGATAATAATGAACAGATTCCTTAACAAAATATTTAACAGCCACTTCTTTAACAAATAAAAGAAATTCATCTTTGTGTTGTTCTATAAAACTTCTTTTTTCACTGTTATTCATAAATTCATTCATTATGCCAACATAGACATCATCAAAAGAAGAAAGGCTTTCTCTTTTGCATTCCAATTGTTTCAAAATTAATTGTTGAGAAAATTCGTCAATTTCATCAAAAAAAGCTACACCAAAAAGAGTAGCTTCATGAATCTTGTTTTTCATGCATTACTCCTCTCATATTAATTATATTTTTTGGATAATTAAATAAGAGAGTTACTCATGATCATTAAGATGATTTTCACCTAATTTATAAGATAACCATAATTTCGTTCAAACACGCTATTATTTGATTTTTATCATATAAACACATACTTAACTATCTTGGTACAATTATATAGCAAAATAAATATTGTGTCAATAAAAATTAAAATATTTGTTGATACTTTTTCAAAATGATACCAGTTTCTCATTTTTCAAAATGATACCACTCACTTGATATTTTTCACCTTCCAATGTATACTTACATAGGAGGTGATTTTATGTTATTATTCATTTAATCTTTATTAGACTGTTATCTATTTGGAGGTGGTTATTATATGGATAAACACTCTAATAAAGATTATCTTTTAAATCTTTTAAAAAACAAATTTTTAAATGGACTATCATTCTCTACAATTAGTGAACTGACAGGTTATTCAATTTCTTATGTGAAAAAACTTTATAAATCAATCGAAGAAAAGGATATTGACTCTTTATTAAAACACGGCAATATTGGAAACAAGAGTAATTCCGCCAATGAACTCGAAATCCAATATATCGTTGAATTTAAGAAACAATATCCTGAAATTAGTATATCACAATTTCAAGATATTTACCACGAAAGAATTGTTTGGAATAAAGAAAAACAAAATGATGTAATTAAATAT
>CANQVW010000056.1 GCA_947627395.1 uncultured Bacilli bacterium
AACACGTATATAAACATCTTTTGCATCTTTACCATACATATTTTTAGTCATACCGTTTTCACCATTTTCAGCAGTAGTTTTTTTTCTGTATTTTAAATCTAGCAAGGTTGTTAAACCACGATCACCAACAAAAATGATGCTTCCACCTTTGCCACCATCACCGCCGTACGGACCACCTTTTGCAACATATTTTTCATGACGAAAAGAAACGGCACCATTACCGCCGTTACCTGCTACAACCATGAACCTTACATCATCAACAAACATGAGTAATCTCCTTTAATTTTAAAAATGCACTTTTTAAAAGTGCATCATGATTATTTTTCTTTATATACAGAAACCTGTTTCTTATCTTTACCTTTACGTTCATATTTTACATATCCATCAATAAGAGCGAATAATGTATCATCGCCACCTTTTCCAACATTATTTCCTGGAAAAATGACAGTACCTCTTTGACGATATATGATAGAACCGGCAGTTGCATATTCAAGATCACTCTTTTTTGCACCTAATCTTTTAGCATGAGAATCACGACCATTTTTTGTTGAACCTGCTGCCTTTTTAGAAGCAAAAAATTGAATATTTATAAATAACATGAGAGTCTACCTCCTAATTTCATTAATTTTAAGATATTTGGAATATTGTTCACTTATTCCTTTACACGTATCAATTAAATTATCAAATATTGCTTCTGAAACATCGTTACTAGAACAATTCTCAATTTTTAAATCCATTAATGGAATTTTTTCATCAGCATTAAATTGAAATTTAATTTTTAACTTTTCAAGTAAATTTACAGTCATGGTCATAGCAGTGGAAATAGCACTACAAACAATATCTTTACCAATGACGTCATATCCAGAATGACCTTTTACTTCAACGGAATAAAAAGATTCGTTATAATGAACACAAATGGTAATCATGACTAACCTTCAATTTTAGTAATTTGCACTTTTGTAAATGGTTGTCTATGACCTTGTTTCTTGTGGTAGTTTTTCTTTGCTTTGTACTTATAAACAATAATTTTAGAAGCTTTTCCTTGTTTAACAACTTTAGCTGTTACTTTTGCACCTTGAACATAAGGAGCACCAACAGTTTCATTGATCATAAGTACACGATCAAAAACAACATCATTTCCTTCTTCTCCTTCTACTTTTTCAATAAAAAGAAAATCATTTTCTTGAACACGATATTGTTTGCCACCAGTTTCAATAATTGCGAACATTTGCATACCTCCTTCTTTATAAGACACGCCATGGGGGTGGAAATTAATTCACTTAAACCCGTACCGAGCGGTTGCATATCACAACATTACATATTATACACTATTTATATTCAAAAGTCAATACGAGAAAATCTTTTTTCATCAAATATTAATAATATAAGAATCAATTAACAAACTAGGCTTATCAATTTCATTGATTGCTTTTTTATTTCTATGGTGTCTTTATTTTGAGATTCAAAGAAAAATTATACTCATATATCTAAATCAAAGTAATAAAGAAAATTATAGGTTTTGTTGATTGAATTAACAAATTATTTTAATTTATAAAAGATAATGGATATCGATTTTAAAAGACTAAATTATTTCAAAAAAGGGTGGTTCAATATAGAACCCAACCCTTTTTGACTTGTCTTTATCAACAAAGTTATTGATATACCCTTTTTATCAAAAACATAAGTTTTAATCTTTCTTCTTAAAACCAAATAAGGAAAAAGTGAATAAACCAAGTAAAGTAAATACGCCATAAATCAAAACATCTTTTCCATTTTTACATCCTTTTTTGGAAGGTTGTTTTTCCGGTTCATTTTCCTGAGTCAGGAATTGATCAAATTTAGCTTTAACTTCTTCAGAAAGTTGAGTAGCTTCTTCTACTGATTCTAGTGTATCAAATTGAGCAAGTTCAGTGCCAATGAATTCCATCATTTCATTCAATTTGTTTTCATCTGTAATTTGAACTGCTAATGAAATACCATATGCATTAACTTCCTCTTTGATTTTATTGATATTTCCTCGTATAATTGTTTTTGAATCAACAGAACCTAACTTTGAATGAGTTTCTAATCTTGCTTTTTCAACATCTTCTTTTGTTTTACAAGCATCAATTTGTTTTAAAGCTTCTTCTAATATTTCTTGAATTTCTTTTAACTGGGTTTCGTAATAACGATCTTCGTTATTAAATGTTAATAAACTTTGATATGCACTATTCTTTTCTTTAATTAAATTGAGTTTTTGAACAGAATCTGTTTTATATGAATTAATTTCAGAAATAGATGTTGCATTTTTCATATTAGATTCAAATTCACTTACAACTTTTTGAACTTCGCTTTGATAATGTTCATGATAACTCTTTAAATCAGAAAGTTGAGAAACAGCTTGATTAGCACTTTTTCTTGCTTTTTCAATGCCTCCAGTTCTAGTAAATGATGTTAAAACATTTCCATCATTATCTAATAGTTCTACTGTTAATTTAGATCCATCAATTGAAATAGAACAGGTACGCAAATTACCGACAATATATTCTTCAAAGTAATCTTTATTATTATTGAACCATGTCAATTGTTCAGAATTGTAATTTTCAGGATTACTACTTTTATTTCCACCTGCACCACCAATTAAATAAGTAACACCTGCTTCATCTTGCTTATGATTTATCATTGGATACGTATAAGCAAAAATGTGTTCATGTCCGCTAACAACTAAATCAACACCACACTCTTCAAACATTGATGCGAAGGTATCATAAGAATATTTTGAGGCACTTGAATAGTATCCTAATGAATAAGGACCAGAATGCATGCCGACAATAATAAAATCAGATGGATTTTCATTGACAACTTTTCTAAACCATTCCTTTGTTTCCGTATAATCAACATCTGTACGAATTGTATCCATCATAATAAATAAAATATTATTATATTTAAAGAAATAAGTGGAATTAAGACGTTGTGTTGGTCCGTTACTTGGATTATTTAAGAATTGATTATATATTTCAGCACTTATATAACCTGGATTTGTGGAATGATAGTATTCATGATTTCCAGGAACAGTTGCCCATGCAATATTTTTTAAAGCAGTTGTATTGTTAAAAAAATTTACCCATTCATTTTCAATTCCACCACGGTCAACAATATCTCCTGTCATTAGTAAAAAGCTAGTTTCAGGATGAACTCGCAATAAATTTTCAATTCCTGTATTGGCTTTTTTGTAATAATCTCCATACGCTTGTGTATCTGTTACAAAGCCAAAAGTCGTTTTTGTTTGGCTAGATGAGGCAGATGTAAATGAATGAACTTCACTTTCATCTTCTCCAAGAGTTACTTTATAATAATAAGTTGTATTTTCTTTTAAATTAGTCATTTGTGCTTTACAAATATATCGACTAACGAAGTCATTATATTTTTGTGGATCATCACTTTCTTTTACTTTTTTAAATTCCCATGTCTTTTCATTTGGTGTAACTGTAATTGGTGATGAAAATGAAGCATCTTCACTATATACAAGTTTGGTTCCTGAAACATTAGATTGCCAGTTTACTCCAGCTGTTTCGTAGGTTTCCCCAAGACTTACATTTAAATAAGCAAAGTAACTCACGACAGTATTAGCAAATAATGTTACGGAAACAGATATAAACAATAAAAATGTCATGCATAAAGTTAATAATATTTTTTTCATAATTCCTCCTATTTTAAACATTCAATTCATCAATTTTTGCAATCCAACTTCTCCTACGACGATGTTGACGCACATCAAAACCTGTCCATTGTGATTGAACCTTTTGATTTAATTCAAGTTCTGGTCCTGTTTCAGCAATTCTAATATGATTTTTTATACATGTTTTAATTGCTTCTGATAAGATAAGCGAATTAACACCTGTATTTTGTAATTCAGGACGAACAGCAATAAAATACATTTCTAAAACGTCATTTTTCTTACTTTTCAAAGCTTTTAAAAAATGTATCCAGCCAAATGGAAATAAATGTCCATTGGTTTTATGACATGCATCAGCAATAGATGGAACCATTAATCCAAACCCAATCACATTTTCATTTATATCACAAACTACATACACATAATCTTTATTGACAATAGGGATATAATCTTTCAAATATTGTTCTATTAGACGATCTGTTAATGGAACAGTTGCATATAATTTTTCAGAAGCTTCATTAATCACAGCAAAAGCTTGTCTTGCATAGGGGATAATTTCTTTATTATTCTTAAAATGAACCATATGATATCCATATTTTTTGGAAACATATTGCGCAATACGTTCAATTCTCGGATCTACAGTTTCAGGAACTTTTAGTTGATACTCAACCCAATCAACATCTTTGACAAAACCAAGTTGCTTCATATGCTCTTGATAATAAGGAGCATTATAAATGGTAATAGATAAATTATATTCATCAAAACCATCGATTAACATTCCTTCCCGATCAGTATCAACAAATCCTAAGGGACCAATAATTTCATCCATACTTTTACTTTTTGCGTAAGAGACAACTTCTCTAAATAAGGCTTGCGTAACTTCAAAGTCATTAATTGCATCAAATCGAGTAAAGCGAATTTGATTTTTATTTTGTTTTTTTATGTATGCATAACTAATTATAGCTCCAAGTCGACCGACCAATTTTCCATCATGAAAAGCCAAAAACTGTTTACTTTCGCAAAAATCAAAGACAGGGTTTTTACTAGGAGTAAAAGTATTTCGCTCATCTGATGCAAGTGGCGGACAGTAATATGGGTTATTTTTATATAATTGATTTGGAAATTCAACAAATTGCTTTAAATCCTTTTTTGTTTCTACTTCTTTGACAACAATCATATTTTTCCTCCGACGTATCACAATTATAACATAATTTTCTTAAAAAGTAAATATAAACAAAAAAGGGAAAAACTCCCTCTTTCATTTTAGTAGTTTTCTTTTAAAAGTTCGAAATAAGCTTGTGGATGCGAACATACAGGACATACTTCTGGAGCTTCTTTACCAAAATGAATATGTCCGCAATTTCTACATATCCATGCTTTTTCACCATCTTTATTGAAAACTTTTCCTTCTTCTATGTTTTTAAGCAAAGCACGATATCTTTCTTCATGATGCTTTTCAATTAATGCAACTCCCTCAAACATCGCAGCAAGTTTTAAGAAACCTTCTTCTTTTGCAACTAAAGCAAATTCTTTATACATTTCAGTCCATTCACCATGTTCACCAATAGCGGCTGCAAGTAAATTTTCCGACGTTGTTCCAAGTTCACCAAGAGCTTTAAACCATAACTTTGCATGTTCTTTTTCATTATTAGCTGTTTCTTCAAAAATAGCGGCAATTTGTTCAAAACCTTCCTTTTTAGCTGCACTTGCGTAATAAGTATACTTATTACGAGCTTGTGATTCTCCAGCAAAAGCTGTCATTAAATTTTGTTCTGTTTTTGAGCCTTTTAACTCCATGATGTTTCCTCCTTTAATTTTTTATTATATTTTAATATATTTTGATAAAATAATCAATAGTGGATTATTCGCATAAAAGAATTTTGCCAATCGAAATCCTTCTTCATTCAATCGCATATCACTTACAACAAAGTCATTGACAGATGAAATAACACTTGCTAAAAAAGAAAGTAAAATCATCGCCACACTAACGACAACAAATGCTTTCACAAATCCCATAACACCACCAAGAATTCGATCCAACATGGCAACAACAGGAATTTTATGTAAAACCTTTCCTAATATGACAGATAAAATTTTTAACACAATAAATAAAATAATGAATAAGGCAATATATGAAATGCATACTAATGCCAAATGTGCTAATTTTGTTCCAATATATTCCCCAAGATTCATGGAATCAATTTGATCAACAGCTTCATTAATAATGACTTTGTGTAAAAACTTTGGAATGCCCACTTCACTTAGCGCATCAGATATCATTTCATCATTGGATTCACTAATGTTCTGTGTAAAAATTTCACCTTTTTTTTCAACCCAAGTTGTAATTGAATTCGTAATATTTTGTCCTAAATCAGCTGTATATAATTTAGCACTAACTGGTTTACACAATAAAAAAGCAAGAATCATAGCAACAAATAATGCACAAGTTCCTAGTAATTGTTTAAACATCCCTTTGATAATTCCAATCAGTATAAATAAAACAAATGCAACAATAATAATTATGTCAACAATTCCCATTTTTACTTCCCTTCTTAATTTAAGTTTTGCTTAAGTTAGTTCATGTATAATACACATGTACTTTGAAAAAAGTATAATTTCCCTCAATCTTTATTGGAGAAGTCCGCTAGATTCCCACTGGCGGTCTTTTCTTTTTTTTCTTTTATTTAAAAAAATCTATAAATTCTTTAACAGATGTTCTTTTAAAATAAGTTGATCATTTTGTACATGATCTAACATAACTTCATTTAATAACCAATTTAAATATTCTCTAATTAATTTCCCATCTGTTATCCCTAATTGAATTAAATCATTTCCTTTTAATTTTAAATGATGTAGTGAAAAACAACATGTTTTTTCTTTTTCATATAAAGAAAGAAAAGGAATTGGATCAATTTTTCTAAGAGAACAAATATAAGAAAGAATGATTTTTGTTTTTTTAATTCCATATTGATGCAATAATTTTCTCATCTCATATGAACATATTGGCAATTTTATATCTCTTACTTTATATAATGTGCAAATCAAATCATTTGATTCACAAGATAATTTTAAAACTTGAATATTTTTTTCAAGTAAATCCATATGATCGAGCGGATAAAAAAAAGTTGCCAAACGAATATCACATTGTTCATCTACTAAATCAATAATTTCAGATGTTTTTTCTAGTGACAAAATTGTTACAAAAGGTATTTTTTGTACAAAGACTTTTGAAAATTCACGAATAATTTTACCACATGGATGAACCACCATTTTGCGAATTTCTTCAATCACTCTTTCCATAGCAATATGTTTTAATAAAGGAGCACAAGATAAAAGTGCCAAACTTGTTTTTTCTTCTATCATAAATTGAAGTTGACATGCAAATCTTAGACATCTCATGATTCTTAATGCATCTTCTTCAAATCGATCATGAGGATTTCCAATAGCACATATCCTCTTTTGATTTAAGTCATCTATTCCATGAAAAAAATCTATTATTTTTCCGTTTGTATAAGCTAATGCATTGATTGTAAAATCACGTCTTAATAAATCCTCTTTCAAAGATTTAGAAAAAGAAACATGGGTAGGATGACGATGATCTATATATTCTTCTTCTATACGATAGGTTGTAATTTCATATGGAATATTTTGAATAAGAACAGTTATAGTTCCGTGTTTTTTTCCATATTCTAAAATTTGATAGTTTTGAAAAACTGCTTTTATTTCATTTGGTGCTGCATTTGTTGCAAAATCGTAATCATTTGGTTCTTTCTGCAATAAAAAATCACGAACAGCGCCACCTACTAAATAACACTCATAATTTGCTTGATGAAGCAAATCAAAAATAATTTGCACATTTTGTTGATTCATGTTCATCATCCATTAATTCTTGATATGATGTAATCATTTGATAAGATAAGTTTCCATATTCTTTTAATGGTTCAAGATGATTTTCATTTAGCCATATCACATCAAGTCCAACTTGATTTGAACCATAAACATCAAAGAAATAATCATTACCTATATAAACAATTTCTTCCTTTTTTAAATTCATACGCCCAATTCCTAATTCAAAAAACGATTGATCAGGTTTTCTAGCAACATACTCACTTGAAGCAATAATTTCCTCAAAATAACTTGCTAACTCACCTAATTGTTTTTGAATTGTTTTTGAACTAAACATCGTATTTGATAACACAATTAATCGAATATTTTTTTTCTTAAAAAAAGATAAAACCTCTTTTACGTCTTTTACATAACGCACTTTTCCAAATTCTAAAGCAAAATTCCATTCTAATTCTTCTAAATTCAAAGTAAAAGAAAGCTGAAATCGATTTTTCAACAATCGAATGTAATCTTGGCACTTTATTTCTATTTGTAACCGATTTTTAAAAAGTTCATCTCGAGTAAGATTTGCATAATTCATAAACTCTTCTTCTTTTACTTTAGGAAATAAAGCTAATTGATAAATTTTTTTGAGGGCACGATTAAAACTGCAAGACTCCAAATGAATTAATGTATCGCCCATATCCATGAGTATTCCTTTTTTCATTTTTTCCTCCAGTACTTATATTATATCTCATTTTTATCCATTTTTCAATTTATTTTTACGAAGAAAAATTATATATTTTTTGAATTATCTCTTGCTTTTTGCACATTATTTTGATATAATAAATGTACATTTTGCAGGTATAGTATAACGGCTATTATACCGCCTTGCCATGGCGAAGATGCGAGTTCGATTCTCGTTACCTGCTCCATATTGTAATAAAAGATTGATACGATGTTTGCTCTATCAATCTTTTTTTATTGTTCAATACTTTATTGAAATTTTAAAAATGCATCTTATTAACATTTTCAAATAAATCACATAGCAATAATATCATTATAAATTATTTACATGCATTTAAATGTTTCATATTTACAAAATAATGTAAAAAAGAAGCTTAACCAATATGGATAAACTTCTTTTTTTTGAATTGTTATAATGAATCAGAATCGAATTGATATGGGTGTGGACATATCAACAAAAGTACATGAGTTCAATTATTATTCATCAATGGTTTCATTTATCATTTCATCCTCCGAAATGTGTTCTTGATTAGATTTAAGGGAAATAAATACAATACGTTCACCAATAACTTCTAACGAATGAACGTTAATACCTTTTACATCAGAAATTCTTGTGGAAATACGACCTTTTATTCCAACAATATCTCCTTTTTCACACCAACGTTGTGTAATAGCTGCTGAGCCTTGCCATAAAGCCACAGGAATAAAATCAACACCATACTCACCAGTTGATTGACTTTTAAAAGGTTTTGTTACAGCTAATGTAATATTGCATACTTTTGTCCCATCTTCCAAATCTTTAATTCTTGGGGTGTCTGTAATTCGACCCACTAAAATAACATTATTTAACATTCATCTCCTCCTTTTCCTAAATTTTGCCGGCTTTGTAAGTATTATAAATGATTGGAGGAAAAAAAGCAATTTGAGAAAACTTAAAAAAGAGTCGTTTATCAACAACTCTTTCCAAATTCGTTGGAAAAAATATACAAAAGAATGCAACAAAATGAATTAAACACATTTTTTTATAAACATAGCTAATTTTTGCATATTTTTTCTTTTTTTACATTTTTTAATTTATTATTTTGATAAAATTATTTAGTTTTTGCATAAACCTTTTTTAAACGTGCAAATCTTGGTAAATTATTTTCTAAAGGCATTTTTGGATCGCCTTGAATTAAAGGAAGGGCATAATCAACAAATGGTTTCTTAATTCCATTTCCTTCTTCATTAATCCATTCAAGAGGAATCTTCTTTTCAGCGTTTGCAGCTAAAGCAACATCTAATAATTTATATTCAATCTTATAATTATCCCCATTAGAAACACGATCAAAAACGACCATTTTATCAGTC
>CANQVW010000057.1 GCA_947627395.1 uncultured Bacilli bacterium
TTTTTTATAGTAGGCACAAAATTTTTGGACGATGGGCACAAAATTTTTTATTTTCGGGCACAAAACCACAAAAGCACGAAACCACAAAATTTTTCTTTGAACCCCATTAGCCTATTCCTTTAATTTTTATTTAGTAAGAATAACAATTTAAGAACGAAGTTCAATAAAAAAAGCTTGTATTTGATTATGAATTATCATATAATATGAATGAAAGAGGATAAAAATATAAGTAAAGGAATTAAAATCATGAGAAGAAAGTTCAATGCAATAGTTTGTATATTATTAGCAATATTTGCTTTACAAATCTTTACAGGTTGCGAAAAAACAAATCGAAAAATCAACAATAGTTATGTTAAATTTTTTCATTTTGTTACAGAAGATAATACATTTTTATTTGATTATCAATTAGATGGTTATTTTAGTAGTGATAAATTACAAAACAAAATCAACGAATTTAATAATTCAGGTCGTCAAATTGAAAAAATCACCTACCTCGATGGAACTACTTTTTCTGTCAATAGAGATGATATTAATGATTATTTTGTTCATCATGATCCTGATACAACAGTGAATGCAAAAGTATTTGTTTCGAAAGATGATTATCCAGCTTATACAGTTGTTGTGAAAATGAAATTGACGGAATATCAAATCACTTGGAAAGGAATAGAAAATGCAACATTGATAGCTCCCTCTTTTTATACCATTGATATGATTGGTTCCCCTTTACCTATTCCAACAAAAGAGCACATGGTATTCATGTATTGGTATATTGAAGATGAAAGTTCTACTCCAAATATAAAAACAACCTATGAAAACTTAGGGAATGTTACTTATATTGCAAAATGGGAAGCAAAACAAATTCATATCATTTATGAAGATGATGATAAAACACATGATAATGAAGAAAATATTTTGTTACAAAATGGCACTTACACATTAAAACCATTAGCAAATCATCCTAGTTATTTATTTCATGGATGGAAACTAAATGATGAATATGTAACAGAGTTAGATCCAGTAAAATTATGGGTTGAAGGAAAAGGAACAGTGCAAGATATTATTCTTGTTGCTGACATAGAATATATAACACATACGTTTACTTTCTATAATGAAGATAAAACTGTTCTTGAAACTTTCCACTGTACCTATGATGAATGGTTAAACTTTACATCTCCCCTTGTTCCAAGTAAAGAACATTATGTTGGAAGTTGGGATCAATCTTTAGATGAATTCAAAGATTATGATATTTATCCAAAATATGAATTAGAGAAATACAAAATAACATTTCAAACGAATATTGATGGATATAACATTGAAGATAAAGAATGTACATATGGTACAACATATCAAGATCTACTTTCACAATTATCCTTTTCTAATAAACATCTTATCGGTGTTTATACAGATTCAACTAGAGCACTAGAAGTAGATTATACTGCTTTAATTGATCAAGATATTACACTTTATATTTATTTATCTGATAAATACATCATAGAAACAAAAGAGGATTGGAAATTAATTACAGAACATCCTGATGGATATTTTGAATTAGCAAATGACATTAATTTTATGGCTGAAGCAATTCCAACAGTTGACGAATTTAGTGGAATCATTGATGGAAAAGAATGTACTGTCTCTAATTTTGTTAATTCCAATTTAAATTGTCCTTCTTCATATGGTATTTTTGGTAATAACAGAGGAACAATTTCAAATCTTAATTTTTATAAATTCACATTTACAATTTCTAATCAACCAACAGATGGAACTATTCATTTAGGTTTTCTTACTGGAAATAATTATGGAAATATTCGTAATGTTAATTTATCAGACGGAACGATAACGATAGTAACTTATCATAGTAGTCAAGGTGGTGAACTCTTAAATCACGTGTATGCTGGTGTACTAGCAGGATCTAATTATGGAACTATTGATCATTGCGATCTTGATGCTTCTTGTTCCATGACTTCTAAAATTGAATTAAAAGGAAATAAACAACCTAATTTAACTGCAAGATTCTTTGCTTCATATGGTTTAATGGTTGGAGGAAATGAAGGATTCATTACTGATTCAAAAAGTAGTGTTTATTTACAGGAGACTGTTGATATGAGTGAATCAGTTACTAACGATCATCCATATCATTATAGTAATATTCATTATGCCCTACAAATAGGGGGTATATCAGGATATAATGCATCAAATGGTACCATTACTCATTGCTTAGATGATTCATTCATTCAACCTGATTTTAATATTCAAAGAGATGGTTATTTTGGTGGTATTGTTGATGCAGGACATATCGCAGGAACAAATGCAGGTGTAGTTGAACATAGTGCTAGTTCTTTTGGCATTGGAGCGCTTGTGAATGCGGAAGTTCGTTTAGGTGGAATTGTAGGTACGAATGAGGAAAGTGGTGTTGTAAGAGCAGTATTTACAGCATCTGAGTTTGGTGTTGGTCGTCCTGAAAATAGCGCAATAGTGGATTCTTATGTTGGTTGTATTGTTGGATTAAATAGTGGTATTATGACATATTGTTCTGTGTTACGGGCTGATTTTGGAACTATTAATCTTACTGGTGATAATAATTACTTCGGTTTATTATTTGGTAAAGCAAATCCTCAATCTACAGTTGCAAATTGTATTGTCAATGTATCAGAAGTATATGCGGAAAACGTGATGTGTCATGCTGGTGGGCTGATTGATGATGCAGTTATTTCTAATTGTTGTGTTTTTGTTGAAGATGAAGAAGATTTAAACAATCTTATTGATAACTGGCTTAGTGGAATTCATTTGATGAATTCAAAAGAATTGCTAGTAACATATTTTGAAATATATGATTTTGCTACTATGGGTTTTGCGATTGTAGAATCTGACCGTATCGTATTACCTGATATATATATATTCGATTCTAAAACTAAAAATGCCTCTTTAAATAAGGGATGAATTCAATATTGAATCCTCCCTTTTTTCAACTTGACATTTATGAATTCTTTTCGTATAATTAAATAAGGTGAAAAAAATGAATATACTAATTGTTGGAGATGTTTATTCTAAATTAGGAAGAATAGCATTAGAAGAAAATTTAGAAAAGATAAAAAGAGAAAAACCCATTCATTTTTTAATTGTGAATGGTGAAAATATTTCTCATGGAAAAGGAATGAATGAAAATCATTACAAATGGTTGATGCAACTTGGAGTTCATGTTGTTACTTTAGGAAATCATTCGTACCAAAATAAACAAATCTTTAATTTTATCGATGATGTTCATAATGTAGTACGTCCTTATAATTTTCCTATAGGAAGCAAAGGAAAAGGTTATACGACCATTAATTTCAATGGACTTAAAATCACAGTATTTCAAATGATTGGAAAAGTATTTATGGATGAAAATAATCTTTCTCCTTTTGAAATGACAGAACAATTATTAAATGAAGTAAAAAGTGATATATATATTTGTGATTTTCATGGAGAAGCAACCAGTGAAAAAATAGCTTATGCCTATTATTTTGATGGTAGAGTCCAAATCATTTTTGGTACACACACCCATGTTGCAACCGCTGATGCAAGAATCTTAGACAAAGGAACTGCCTACATTACAGATGTAGGAATGACAGGACCATTAGACGGGGTGATTGGCACTAAAAAAGAAATCATCATTAATCGAATGGTTCATGATGGAAAAGAAAGATTCGAACCACAAGATACAGGAAAAAAACAATTTAATGCCATTTTGGTAGAAATTAATGAAAAGACACAAAAAGTGACAAACATCGACTCTATTCATATTGTATAATCTTTTCTGTGAAATGAAGGCATAAAAATAAGTGATGTAACATATATTTTTATGACCAATAAGTACAGGAGGAAAAATATGGATGTATTAAAAGTTTCATCAAAGTCAAAACCAAATTCAGTAGCAGGAGCCCTTGCCAATGCCTTCAAGGATAAGCAAGGTGTGGAAATTCAAGCCATTGGAGCTGGAGCATTAAATCAAGCAATTAAAGCAATTGCCATTGCCAGAGGATATGTTGCTCCAACAGGTAAAGATTTAATTTGTGTTCCTGCCTTTAGTGACATCGAAATTGATGGAGAAGAAAGAACGGCAATTAAATTAATTATTGAAAGTAGAAAGTAAGAGGCGAGGATTTCTTCGCCTTTTCATTTTTCATCATCTTAAAATCTTTTAAAAGTTGCATAATATAGAAAAAAGTGGTAAAATAATAGGTATTATACAAGGAGTTTATATGAATCCATTTTATGAAAAGTTTATACAAAAAGATGTTGATGAAACTATATTAAAAAATAGTCAATACAAAATGTCATTTGAAGACCATTTTTGGCTCCTTGCATGTATGGCATTATATTACGAACAAAACAATCAAGATTTTTTAGAACAAAAATGTTTATCTAAAGCATGTGATTTAAATTATTTATATCATGCTTATTTATATTTTGATTCACAAAAAGTTTTACCAAAATCTTATCAACCTTACCTTGCTTTATTTGAACATCCAATGAAAAATGATCAATTAGAAGAAATGATTCAAAAGTGTAATAAAAAAGCAAGAAAAACCAATGGACTAGGTTTTGCTTGGTACAGCTTATTTACTATTTTAATGATTCCTTTAACTTTTTTATTTGCTCTTGTTTTTCATTGGGATGCTACTTTATCTGCTTTTCTTTCTTTAGGTATTGTTACACTTGGACAACTTTTTTTCACCAATTATCGAAAGAATCAAAAGCAAAGAAAAGATTTTCTTCAACAAGAACAAATGCCAAAAGAAGTGAAGCAAATTTTCAGTTCAATTCAAAAATACGAACAAATCTTTCAAGATCCAAATTATATTGCTTTACTTCGTGCAAAACCAGAAGAAACAGAACAAATTGTTCAATGTATTAAAGAACATAGAATATATCAACCACCTCAAAAAGAAAAAAAGAATAAAAAACAAAAACCTGTTGTAAAATAGAAGTAAAGTATATATAATGATGTGAAGAAAGAAGGAGATTTCATGATTTCAACATCCCTACCAACAGTCATGACTGAACGTCTTATTCTAAGAGAAACAAAAACCTCTGATTATAAAGATATGTATGAATATGCCTCTTTACCTAATGTTGGTCCAGTTGCTGGATGGAAACCTCATGCAAATTTGCGAGAAACAAAAGCCATATTACAACTTTTTGAAGATAAAAAGAAATTTGGTCAATTAGGTACATATGCTATTGTTTTAAGAGAAAGTCAAAAAATGATTGGAACTGTGGAATTGCATTCCTATATTGCTCTTTTTAAAGCAGAACTTGGGTATACAGTGAGTCCCTATTATTGGGGAAGAGGAATCGCTGTTGAAGCATCAAAAGAAGTGATTAAAGTTGGATTTGAATATTTTGGTTTAAGAAGAATTGAATGTACAACCTTTGTTGATAACTATCAATCGCAAAGAGTTTGTGAGAAACTGGGATTAACTTATGAAGGCATTCGCAAAAATGGATATCAATTATATGATGGAACCATTCATGATATACAATGTTATTCAATTATAGATGAAGAATATTTTTCAGAAGAATATCAAAATAAAATATTAAGGAGATGAATACCATGGCATGTAACCATAATTGTAATGATTGTAATGAAAAATGTGAAGAAAGAGATTTGAAAGAAAAACCACACCACATGAGCAGTGTGAAAAAAATTATTGGGATTGTTAGTGGAAAGGGCGGAGTTGGAAAAAGTTTAGTCACTGGACTTTTTGCCACAAAACTTCAAGAAAAAGGATATCAAACAGGAATCTTAGATGCCGATATTACAGGCCCCTCTATTCCTAAGATGTTTGGAATTAAAGAAAAAGCACAAGGAACAGATGAAGGTCTTTTACCGAATGTATCAAAAACAGGCATTAAAATTATGTCTAGTAATTTGTTGTTAAAAGATGAAACAGACCCAGTTGTATGGCGTGGTCCTGTCATTGCGGGACTAGTCAAACAATTTTGGACAGATGTTATTTGGCAAGATATTGATTTTTTATTTGTAGATATGCCTCCAGGAACAGGAGATGTTCCACTAACTGTTTTTCAAAGCATTGGTGTTGATGGAATCATTATTGTTACAAGTCCACAAGAATTAGTGGGAATGATTGTTGAAAAAGCAGTTAAAATGGCATCTATGATGCATATTGATGTTTTGGGAATTGTTGAAAACATGAGTTATGTTGAATGTCCAGATTGTCATAAAAAAATAAATGTATTTGGAGATAGTAAAGTAGATGAAATTGCTAAAAAATATCAATTAAAGGTATTAGCAAAATTGCCAATTGACCCAACACTAGCTACTTTATGCGATCAAGGAAAGATTGAAGATCATCATGTACATTATATGGATGAAGCTTGTGAACAATTAGAAAATCTTCCCGTTCACGTTTTAAATGTTGCCATTCCTGTTTGTAATTCTTGTGTGGATGAACATTTTGGAAAGGCTGAAGTTTTTCATGTTTATCAAGTAGTTAAAGGAATGGTTGTTGGGGGTATCAAAGTTTTAATGAAAGAAAAAGGACATGAGGCTGTTGTTGCTTCCTTAAAAGAACATCAAGTTCATGTGGTCTTATGTAATCATATTGGTGCAGTTGCTTCAACTCTATGTGAAGAAAATGGTATACAAGTCATTTCAGGAAAAGAAGGAACAGCTTTAGATGTATTATATAAATATTTAGGAAATTTCATTGAAGATGATACATCCCATGTTGAACATTGTGGTTGTGATGAATGTGATGATTGTGATTGCGATGAATGTCATGATTGTGATTGTCACCATGAATAAAAAATAAGGAATTGTTTGAAAAATGACAATTCCCTTTTTTCTATTTTCTGATGAAAAGTAAAAAACTTAATCATCTTCATCTCGGAATGAAATCGTATTTAGATTGATTGTTACTAAAGAATATGATACACTATAAAAAAAAGGAGAAAACATGAAGAAAACGATTATTACCGTATTAGGAAAAGATAAAGTAGGGATTATTTCTGAAGTATGTAGTTACCTTGCTAAGTATAATATCAATATCTTAGATATATCTCAGACCATTGTTCAAGGTTTTTTTAATATGATGATGATTGTTGATATGAATCAATCATCAAAATCATTTTTAGAAATTGTCAATGATTTAAACCAAATTGGACAACAGTTAGAATGTAAAATTCAAGTCCAAAAAGAAGAAATTTTTGATCAAATGCATCGTATATAAGGAGAATTCTATATGATTAATATGAAAGAAGTCATTGAAACCAATTCAATGATTCAAGAAATGAATTTAGATGTACGAACTATTACTTTAGGAATCAATTTACTTGATTGTGTAAGTGATCGTATAGAAGTCTTAAAACAAAACATTTATCAAAAAATAAAAAATAAAGCAAAAGATTTAGTTCGAGTAGGAAATGAAATTGAAAAAGAATATGGTATACCGATTGTCAATAAAAGAATTTCTGTTACCCCCATTTCTTTAGTTGCCGCAAGTGCTTGTAAAAGTATTGAAGATTATGTTGAAGTGGCAAAAATTTTAGACAAAGTAGCCAAAGAAGTTCAGGTGAATTTTATTGGTGGTTTCTCTGCCATTGTTTCTAAGGGAATGACATCTAGTGAAGAATTGTTAATTCGCTCGTTACCCGAAGTCTTAAAACAAACAGATTGTGTATGTAGTTCTGTTAATGTGGGATCATCTAAAACAGGAATTGATATGGATGCAGTTTTATTGTTAGGTGAAATCATTCAAAAAACAGCCTATCTTACGAAAGATCATGATTCAATTGGTTGTGCTAAATTAGTCGTTTTTTGCAATGCTCCAGATGATAATCCATTTATGGCAGGTGCCTTTCATGGAATTAGTGAACCTGATGTTGTGATTCATGTTGGAGTGAGTGGTCCAGGTGTTGTGAAAAGAGCATTAGAAGAAGTAAAGGATGCAGATTTTGAAGTTCTTTGTGAAACCATTAAAAAAACAGCTTTTAAAATTACTAGAGTTGGGCAACTTGTGGCAAAAGAAGCTTCTAAAAGATTACATATTCCCTTTGGCATTATTGATTTGTCTTTAGCACCTACTCCAATGGTCGGAGATAGTATTGCGGAAATCTTTGAAACGATGGGCTTAGAAAAAGCAGGTGCACCAGGCACAACAGCTGCTTTAGCATTATTAAATGATCAAGTCAAAAAGGGTGGAGTTATGGCCTCTTCCTATGTTGGAGGGTTAAGTGGTGCCTTCATTCCCGTAAGTGAAGATCAAGGAATGATTGATGCAGTAACCTGTGGTGCTTTAACAATCGAAAAATTAGAAGCAATGACTTGTGTATGTTCTGTTGGATTAGATATGGTTGCCATTCCAGGAGATACAAAGCCATCTACCATTTCTGGAATGATTGCGGATGAAATGGCAATTGGAATGATTAACCAAAAAACAACAGCCGTTCGCCTTATTCCAGTCATTGGAAAAAAAGTAGGAGATGTTGCTTCCTTTGGTGGTTTGTTAGGACATGCCCCCGTTCTTCCAGTAAATTCATTTTCTTGTGATGCCTTTATTAAAAGGGGAGGAAGAATTCCTGCCCCGATTCATAGCTTTAAAAATTAAAAAAATAGGGATTACTCCCTATTTATGTACCGATATAGAACAAAACAATTGATGATTTTGTATCAAATATAAACATAAGTTATAACAGTAGCAATTGGCTTACTGCTTCGGTACAGTAATAGTATATGAATATAAATCAAAATTATACTTAAAATTTAAATTTATTTTAAAAAAAAGAACCTAGCGAAAGCTAAGTCTTTTTTTGTACCGTTCTTTACCTTAAGAATAACCATAACAGAGGAGTACTCCTTGTCACAGTAAGAAAGGGAGGTAAAATGGCTAAATAAAAATGACTCATTCAAATCATTCTTATCGTTAGTCAAGCGGAACGAAGTTAAATCGCTCTTTGGTACAATAATAGTATATGTATCAAATTCATTTCTATACAAAAAAATTTATTTTTTTAAATCTAAAATAAATTTGTTATTTATCATGATCTATATGATTCCAAATGAAAACAATCAAAAACATTATGTTAAAAACATTATTCACAATTTTTTTAATTTATGATATACTATATATGTTTAATACGGAGAGTTAGTATGAGTAAAGATTATAGCAAATATTTTGCTCCATCATTAAAAGATGCCAGAAAAAGAATTCAAAAAGAAACTGAACAAATTACATTTGAAATTAGTGCTCAATACCAAAATATGGGCGTCGGGAAAACCTATATGATTAAAACATATGGTTGTCAAGGAAACCTAGCAGATAGTGAAAAGATTGCAGGTATATTAGAAGAGTTAGGTTACCAAGAGACCTCCAATATAGAAAATGTTGATGTTTTAATTTTTAATACATGTGCAAAAATTAAAACATCAACATTTTCTATATTGGAGGTCT
>CANQVW010000058.1 GCA_947627395.1 uncultured Bacilli bacterium
CCATGTGGGCTAGTTTAATCATATACATGACACCCACATTAATACGATTGTCAAACTGTTTACCCGTTCTACCATCTCTTAAAACAGTTTTGCCATCAGGTGCCATACCTGCTTCTTTTAAAATGGCATCCAAATCTTCCGTTTTTACTCCATCAAAAACAGGAGTAGCAACATGAACACCTAACTTTTTAGCTGCCATGCCTAGATGAACTTCTAATACTTGACCAATGTTTAAACGAGAAGGAATACCTTGAGGGTTTAACATAATATCTACTGGAGTTCCATCTTCCATATATGGCATATCTTCTTGTGGTAAGATTTTAGAAATGACACCTTTATTTCCGTGTCTTCCTGACATCTTATCTCCCTCAGATATTTTACGTTTTTGTACAATAAATACACGAACAATTTCATTAATTCCAGGACCAAGTTCATCACCATGTTTACGATTAAAGTATTCAATACGATGGACAATACCTCCACCACCATGAGGCACACGCAAAGAAGTATTACGTACATCTTTTGAGTTATCAGCAAACAGAGCATGACTTAAACGTTCTTCTGGAGTTGGTTCTGTTTGACCTTTTGGTGTGACTTTACCAACTAAAACGTCTCCTTCTTTAACTTCTGCTCCTAAGCGAACAATTCCATGTTCATCTAGGTTTGCAATGGCTTCTTTCTTTTCATTTTCTAATTCAGCTGTGATTTCTTCTTTTCCTAATTTTGTATCACGAACCTCAACTTCATAACGTTCAATATGAATGGAGGTATACACATCATCTTGAACTAATCTCTCATTCATGATAACAGCATCCTCATAGTTATATCCATTCCAAGTCATAAATGCAATAACAACATTTCTTCCAAGAGCCATTTCTCCTTGATCCATACTAGCTCCGTCTGCAATGACATCTCCTGCTTTTACACGTTCCCCTGTACGAACAATTGGCTTTTGGTTGACACATGTGGAATGGTTAGAACGCTCATATTTCACAAGTTTATAGGTTTTTAGGGCTCCGCTATCTTCGCGAATGATGATTTTCAATCCATCAGCGTATTCAACAACACCATCATTTGGTGTAACTACAGCAACACCAGAATCTTTTGCTGCTTTTGCTTCAATACCTGTAGCTACAAATGGTGCTTCAGGTTTTAATAGTGGAATAGCTTGACGTTGCATGTTTGCACCCATTAGGGCACGGTTTGCATCGTCATGTTCTAAAAATGGAATACATGCAGTAGATACAGCAACAATTTGTTTTGGAGAAACATCGATTAAATCAATCTTGGATTTATCGACTTCAATCGTATCTCCCATATAACGAGCAATGACTGTGTCATCCACTATTTCTTTTTGATCATTCACCGTAATATTTGCTTGAGCAATGTAATATTGTTCTTCTTTATCGGCTGTTAAGTAAATCATCTCATTTGTTACTACAGGATTTTTTCCTACTTCTTGTTTTACTTTTAGATAAGGAGTTTCAATAAATCCATATTGATCAGCTCTAGAATAAGTTGCAAGAGAGTTAATTAAACCAATGTTTTGACCTTCAGGCGTCTCGATTGGACAAATTCTACCATAGTGAGAAACGTGAACATCTCGCACTTCAAATCCAGCACGATCACGAGTTAAACCACCCGCACCCAATGCTGAAATACGCCTTTTATGAGTTAGTTCAGATAATGGATTGATTTGATCCATGAACTGAGACAACTGTGAACCACCAAAGAATTCACGAATAGATGAAGTTAATGTACGAATATTAATTAAGTTTTGTGGGACTGTATTCTTAGCATCTGCCGACATAGACATACGGTCACGCACATTTTTTTCCATTTTTGTTAAACCAATTCTAAATTGGTTTTGCAATAACTCACCGATTAAACGAAGACGACGATTACCTAAATGGTCAATATCATCGGTCACACCAATACCATCATGCAAATTTAAATAGTAGCCTGTAGATGCTAAAATATCTGATAAAGTGATATGATTTGCTTTTTCTGTTTGGTCATTACCAACCAATTTAATTTCTTCTTTAATTTTATCTTTTTCAATTTCAATGGTAACTGTTTCTAAAACAACACTATTACCTTCTAACATTTGATCATAAGTATACGTTTTTCTTAAAACATAACGATGATTTTTCAAATAGGTAATCACATCTTGATCAATCAAAGTTCCTTTTTCATAAACAATTTCTCCTGTATTTGGATCTTCAATACTTTCCGCAAAGCTTGCTCTTCCAACAACAAGTTCAAGTCTAGAAATAACATCTAGTTTTTTGTTTACTTTGTATCGTCCAACACTTGCTAAATCATAACGTCTTGTATCAAACAAGTGACTCGCTAAATAATTTCTTGCTCCATCAGGAGTAGATTTTTCACCCGGACGAAGTTTATCATATAATTGTTCTAATGCATCATCAGAACCAAAGGTTTCATCCTTTTCAAATGTATTTTGTAAATATTGACTCTTGCCAAATAATTGAATAATGTCTTTATTGGAATTTAATCCGATAGCTCTTAAAAAAGTTGTCAGTGGAATTTTTTTAGAGCGGTCTACTTTTGCATACCAAATATCTCTACTTCCCATCTCATATTCAATCCAAGCACCTCTTGTTGGAATTACTTGTCCTGAATAAAGAATTTTACCGCTTTTCTTGTCTACTTCACTTGAAAAGAAAACACCAGCAGAACGAATGATTTGTGTGACGATAACACGCTCAGCACCATTGATAATAAAAGTACCCCAAGGTGTCATCATTGGATATTCACCCAAAAAAATCTTTTGTTGTTCTTTGATTTCACCAGTTTCTTTATTTTTTAACTGTACATCCACTTTCAGGGCTCTAGAATAATTTGCATCATTTCTCTTTGCTGTTGGAATGTCATATTTTGGTTCATCAAATTCATAATCACCAAAATAAAGTTCTAATTTCTCAGCATGATCTTTAATCGGAGAAATTTCTTTAAATAATTCTTTAATTCCTTCGTGAATAAACCAATCAAAAGACTTTGTTTGAATTTCAATTAAATTTGGAAGTTCAACATTTGTTTGCACTCTAGAATAGTTTCTTCTCACGCGATTTTTTCCGTAAACTACATTTTTAAAGCTCAAAATATCCACCTCGCTAAAAGTTGCATTATTGCCTCTTTCATAATTGAAAAAAGTATAATACGCATCGTACTATTATAACGTAGTTTAGTCAATTTGTCAAGAGTAAATTGTAAAAAAATTCCAATCTTATTTAGACTGGAATTTTGATTTTTATACTATATCTCTTAATATGGTGGATATGATTTCATTCAAACGATTAATCATCTTTTCAAATTCATCAAAAGATGAAGACATGAAAGATATTTCTTTTTCTTCAAAAGGAATATCTGAAAAAGGAATACTTGTTTTTATCATTTTAATGATTTCATCACTTCTTAAATTGGGTAATTTCTGTGAAATGATGCGAAAAGTTTCTTGATGATCCCCAATCCATAAATTATTTTCTTTTTTCTTCAAAAGATAACTCATTTCTATATCTGATGAGCGATAAAAATATTCACCAAGCCGACTATATATATATCCATCATCAGATGCATCCTGTTTAATTTTCATTTTCAAAAAATCTTCTTTTGTGAATTGATTTTCTATCTTTTTTTGATTTTTTTGGATTGTTAAAATATCTTGCGCAAATTTAGAAATAGGTACAAGAAGTTGCCCACACGTTTCAGTAAATCCACCTTTACAATACCCTCTACTTTCTAAATAAGACAAAGCATATGTTGCTTGATCAAACTCTATCCCTAAATAAATTTCTAGGTTATGAACTGTAATTCCATTTTTGGCTACTTTCTTTCCCCATTGTAAATATTGTATTTCATCCTCAGCCATCAAAATAACATTTTCTTCTTCTATTGGAAGTAGTTTAGAAGATTTATTTGAACTCGATTTCTTTTGCTTTGGCGGAAGATAACGATATCGAATATCCCCTATGTATTCTAATACATTATCTTTAATAAATTTTTGAACAATTTCTCTTGCTTCTTTATAACTTAAAGAAAAAGAAATTTGTAATTCGGGAATAGTAATGACTTTTTTAAGTTTCGTATATTTTTTGATCTCATCTTGTTCCACTTTTACTCCTCCTTCCAAAAATCTTCATCAAAGAATGGATGGTTTCTCTTTAGAATATATTGATATTTTTTATCATTAGCATCTACTTTTCCTTGATAATGTGAAGGATATTCAATCGGTAGATGATTGAACTCTTTACATTCGTAATATCTAATTAACATAGAATATAATACATATCCACAATTGGCTTCTGTAACAACACATTCACCGGATTTTAAATTTGCTAACATACTTTTTGGAACTCTTTTAATTGTTTCTAAGCGATAATCTTCAATTTCTGTTGTTTTTCCATTCAAAGCAGAAAGTGGTGAAATTCTTGTATATTCTCCACATTCATTTGAAAATTCTGTCAATGTTTCAGGATTATTACTTCCAAAGAATAAATGCATGGATAAATTATCCTTTATGATGTTGGCAACACCTTGACCATAAATACTATTTAATTGGGCATAGGATTGCATAGCAAGAATAAAGAAAATGTTACGACCCGCACAAGCAGAAATCGTTGTTTCAAAATCTTGCATAGCTGGAAAGTTTCCAAATTCATCAATAACAAAATAAAATGGAATATCTAATTTACCTAACGGAAGGTCATTGGCATAATCAATTAAAGATCGATATGCATCTTGAATAAATAAACTAATGACCTTATTATGAACTTTCACTTCATCTTTATAATCAATATAAAGAGCAATGGGCTGATCTTGATGTAATAAATCAAGGCTAAATGAATTACAACGTGTAATTTGACAAACAGCTGTATCTTTAAATATGGCCATACTTGCATCAAGACAACTTACAATACATCTTTTCGTGTTTGGTGCGTTATTTAAAACTGTGTTTTTCGCATATCGTTTCGCCAAGGAAGTATCACTTCTACTACTAAAGAAACCATCATCAAAGTCTAAATCCGAATTACTTGTGAAAATAGTTAATAACTGAATGACCGTTGAAAAAGAACATGTTTCTCTAGTAATGAGTGGATATATTGGATTCTTTGTTTCTTCAGAACTATCTTCCATCAATGCCCAAATAAAAGCTTTGAACAAATCTCTTGCACTATCCTCCCAATAAGGATCTTGTGCTCCTGCTGTTTTTTGACAAACAAGTGTTGCCAGTTCGTCAATTTTGATTCCCACTTCCTGTTGAAGCAAAAATTTATCATGATCAATGGCTGTTTCAAGTTCAATTTGATCTTCAAAAATTTGATTATGAAATTGATTTCTTGGACCATTAGGTGTTTGAACAACCAAAACTTCATCTTCAACAGCTTGAATCTTTTGATATAATTCATAAATTAATGTTAAAGGGTTCCAACATTCTGAATGCTTTGCATCCCTAAAATTCAAAAGAAGAACGTTGTATCCTTCATTTCTTAGTGCTTGAGATGTATACTTATATAATTCTCCTTTAGGATCTGAAATAAGCATACTTCTTTTTACTTTTGCTTTTCCAAAAGAAAGAATTGTTGGAATGATATAGGAAGTGGTTTTTCCTAATCTTGTTCCAGCAATTACTCCTACATGATTTTCTTTTAATGAATATGTTTGAAGTAGGCGACCATGAACATAATGATTAGCTTTTAAAACTCCTGTCACTTCATGATTTTCTAATTCATCATAATAAATACTATTGGGAAATTTTTCTGTGAGTTCATTATAATGATACATTTGTGTATCTTCGTATCCATTAATAATTTTTTCAGCGATTTTCATGGTAGCGACCTCCAAATCCATAAGATTTTTTTATTGAGTCATGATTTGAATAAGAAGATAACATTTCTTCATTAATATAAAGTTCATTTGATAAATTTCTATTTTCTTTCATAATATCATCTAAAATACGAACTATTCTATCAATGGATTGTGCTAATAATTTTGAATAAATATTTTCATCGATTTGAATTTTAGAAAATCCATAGACTTCTTCTTTTTTATGATTAAATTCTTCTACCAATTGTTTCTTTTCTTCATAAGTAAATCCATGAATATAAATCATATCACAATAGGGTTCTAATTGTTTGGCATTTTGTGGATCACTAAAACATATTGGTAAAATAGCTTTCATATTTAATACAACGCTTGGAGTATTTAAACGATAAAAAGAACGTTTACTGGTTTGTAAGAAGTTTTTTACAAAATCAAACGTACTTGTAGGTATTTCTCCTCTAAAAAATAAGCAATAAACATTTTTATCATCTTCATCACATAAACGAATAAATATATTATTCATTGAGGAGTCTAAATCATGAGCAGTTAAATCAGCGACTTCTATTTTTTCCATATTAACATCTTGAAGCGTATTTTCTATACAAAATTGATACCTGTTTTCTAATAAGTAAGAACTTTCAGAAACAATACACATAGGTCGATAATTGGATGTTTGACATAAATCTATGTTTTTTAACGAAAGAATGATTTTTTGAATGTTTGAATCTTTATTTTCCAAATATTTTATGGTTTCTTGATTCATTGAAATTTTAGTTTTTGTTGAAAGCTTCAATGGAAGCATGGATGCTAATCTAATTAAATTTTGATCAGATGATAAAAATATAGTTTCAATATCATGATATTCAATTAATTCTGAAAATAAAATGCGAGCATATTGTTTATTATAAATGGATTCATTTAAAATACCCATTTCAAATGCTTTTAAAAGAATTTTACGAATTTTAATGTTTTGAATATGAAAATTGGTATCCTTTTCTTTTTCTAATTGTTTGTAAAAGAAGAAAACTGCTTCTTTTTGTTCTAGGTGATGCAATATAAAACACAATGCTTTTTTGTCTTCATTTTTATTTTCCTGATAAATGATTTTAATTAAAGCTTTTTCATCATTCCATGAAGCTGCTTTTCTAAGATTTTTGATTCCTTCTATTTCATTTTTATCATATAAAATTCCTTCTATTTGAAGAAATCCTAAAATATTTAGGGCAAGTAATTTTCCTTCATTGGCATTTTTTATGATTTCTCTTTTAACACTTTCTAAAGAACTTTCTGAAGCGTTTTGTATTTTTAAACCATTTAGTAAACCAATACATTTTCCCTTAATATGAACCATTTGTTTGATAGCTTGATCGGTTACAAAATCTTGATGAGTTATATCTGTATATTCCTCAATTCTTTTGAATTGATAGTACTCTTTTTCTGATGTGATTTCTTGAACAATGTTTGAAGAAGCTAATGAATATTGTTCTTCAATTTCTTTACTAGATAATAAATACATTTTACCTAATTTGGTAAATACTTTTTTTGAATCTATTAAATAAGGTTCAAATAAAAATTGAATTGTAAAATACTCTGTTAGCATAGATTCTAAAAAATGCACAAACATATTACCACCCCCTTGCTTTATTTTTACTTTCAATGACTTCATCAATGAGTCCATACTCTTGAGCTTGTTTGGCTGTCATAATTGTATCTCGATCGGTATCTTTTCGAATGGTTTTAATAGATTGTCCCGTATTTTGAGATAAAATCAAATTTAAACGTTGTCTAACTTTTTCAATGTGATTCGCAGCAATGATAATATCTGAAGCTTGTCCTTGTGCTCCACCTAAGGGTTGGTGAATCGTCACTTCACAATTTTCAGTTGCTCTTCTCATGCCTTTTGTTCCTGAAGAGAGTAAAAAAGCGGCCATACTAGCAGCCATTCCTACTCCTATAGTTTCAATTTTTGCTTCAACATAATTCATGGTATCGTAAATTGCCATTCCTTCAGAAACACTTCCTCCAGGACTGTTAATTTGAATCGTAATCACTCTTTCTTCTAAAGGTACATTTTCTGTCTTGAATTTGTCATCTAAATATTGTAATTGATTGATGACTTTTTCTGACATAATAGAATCAATGACACCAAAAAGATTGATTACATTTCTGTTTAGGGAATATTCCCATGTAAATTTTTCTTTGTTCATACTTTCCTCCTATTTTTCTTTGACTTTTTTGGGCCATATTTCATACGCTTAATATACTATCACATCTTTAAAAAATGCTTTTTTCTTTTCACAAGTTTTTACCTTTGAATGCAAACTGTAAATAAAAAAACTATGAATCACTTATTCCTGTATGTGATTCGATAGTTCTTCTTTCTTTATACTTTGAAATATAAAATATCCATTTTTTTTGAATCGAACACAAACATGGTTGAAAACTTCTTTACATAATTCTTCCATGGATAAAGCTCCTTGCTTTTTTTGAATGACCATAATCAAGCTTCCATTGTTGTTTAATTTATGAAATCCTTCTATAACGATACTGTGGACAACTTTTTTCCCAGCACGAATTGGTGGATTGGTAATTATTAAATCATATGTTTGGTGTACATTTTCATAAACATTACTTTCATAAATATGAACATTGGATAAATGGTTTTGTTCTTGATTTTTTTTAGCTAAGGCAAGAGCTCTTGTGTTGATGTCAATCATATCGACTTGTGATTTGGGAAACATGGAGGCCAAAGATAACCCAATGATTCCTATTCCACAGCCTACATCTAATATAGAAGTAGGAGATATAGAAAAATCCATATGCTGCAACAACAAATGAGTTCCAAAGTCTACACGATCTTTGGAAAAAACACCATTATCAGAGGTAAAGGTGAGAGTTTTAGAACCGTAAGTATAAGTAAAGGTTCTTTCTTTTGAGGTAACATTGGGATCATTGATATAGTAATGGCTCATAGTTTCTCCTTTTTAGGTTAAAAATAGAAGTCTAGTTTAACCAGACTTCTATATTTTATTATTTCATTTCGACAACAGCTCCAGCTTCTTCTAACTTAGCTTTAATTGCATTTCCTTCGTCTGGATTAACGCCTTCTTTAATAGCTTTAGGTGCAGCATCTACTAAGTCCTTTGCTTCTTTTAATCCTAAACCTGTTAATTCTCTGACAACTTTGATAACAGCAATTTTGTTAGCTCCAATTTCTTTTAAGATAACATTGACTGTTGAAGGTCCTTCTTCTTCTTCAGCAGCAACAGCAGCAACAGCTACAGGAGCAGCAGCAGTAACACCGAACTCTTCTTCAATTGCTTTAACAAGTTCATTTAATTCTAAAACTGTCATTTCTTTTAAAGATGCGATAAATTCGCTAACATTAATTTTCATTTTAAATCCTCCTTATTTATTCTTATTGTTCTTTTTCGGCAACAGCTTTAACCGCACACGCTAAATTGCGGATTGGTGCTTGTAATACACTTAATAGCATAGATAACATTC
>CANQVW010000059.1 GCA_947627395.1 uncultured Bacilli bacterium
CCTTAGAACAAGTCTACAAACAACAAAGAATTGCAAAAAAAGAAAAAAAGTGATAGAATATAAAACAGTTTTATGAAAAAAGGAGAAAGACATGAGTTATATTGAATTAAAAGACGTATGTTTTTCCTATACAGATGAGATACTTGCTTTAAATCATGTTTCTCTTTCTATTCATCAAGGTGAATATGTATGTATCTTAGGCCACAATGGAAGTGGAAAATCCACACTTGCCAAACTTTTAGTTGGCCTGATTGAAAAGAAAAGTGGAACAATTTTCATCAATGATATAGAATTAACAGAAGAAACCATAGATTCCATTCGCCAAAATATCGGCATTGTATTTCAAAATCCAGATAATCAATTTGTTGGAGTGACGGTTGAAGATGATATTGCTTTTGGCTTAGAAAATAGAAAAATACCCAGAGAAAAGATACTTGCCCTACTTCATCAATATGCAAAAGAAGTTTCCATGGAATCCTTTTTAAATCGAAATCCAGAAGAATTATCAGGAGGAGAAAAGCAACGTGTAGCCATTGCTGGAGTACTCGCCATGAATCCAGAAGTTATTATTTTGGATGAAGCAACAAGTATGCTAGATCCTAAAGGAGTCAAAGAAGTCATGAAAGTCATCGATGACATCAAAAAAGATAAAACCATTATTTCGATTACGCATAACTTAAGTGAAGCAAGACTTTGTGATCGAATTATCGTCATGAATCATGGACAAATTGTTTTAGATGGGTCTCCAATGGAAGTCTTTCAAAACACAACAGTTTTAAAAGAGAGTTCTTTAGATATTTTAGATAGCATGAAATTAATTGAAAAAGTATCTTCATCCAATATAGAAAGAAAAAAAGAAGTGGAGGAATGTTTATGGCAATACACTTATCAGAAGTAAGTTTTGCATATGATGTTCCTAAAAGAAGAAAATATCCCATTGTATGGTCATTAAAAGACATTCATCTTCAAATTGAATTAAAAGATGAAATGATTGCTTTTGTGGGTCATACAGGAAGCGGTAAATCGACTCTTGTTCAATTACTTAATGCTTTACTTTACCCAACTAAAGGAAGGGTTGAAATCAAAGATCAGAAAGAATCTTTCCTTTTAGAAAAGAAATTCAAACATCAAGAACAAATAGAAGAAACGAAAAAATATCGTAAATGGTTAAGAAAACCAATTCCAGTAAAATTTAAATTAAAATCATTAAGAAAAAAGATTGGTTTAGTATTTCAATTCCCCGAATATCAAATCTTTGAAGAAACGGTTTTAAAAGACATCATGTTTGGTCCTAAAAACTTTTCTGTTTCTTCTGAAGATGCTTTAAAAAGGGCCCAAGAAATTGCCAACATTATGGGCATTACCGATTTATTAGATCAAAGTCCTTTTACGCTTTCAGGTGGACAAATGAGAAAAGTTGCCATTGCAGGAATATTAGCATCCAATCCCGATGTACTCATTTTAGATGAGCCTACGGTTGGATTAGATCCAAAAACGAAAGCAGATTTACTTCAATTTTTAGTTGAACTAAAAAATAAGTTTCATAAAACCATCATTTTAATTACCCATGATATGGATGTTGTCGCCCAATATATAGAGCGTGTTATTGTCTTAAAACAAGGAAATATCATGTATGATGGATCAAAAGTTGATTTGTTTAAACAAAAAGACATCATTGAATCTTGTCATTTAGATTATCCAACGATTGTTTCAATGATGATGTATGTACAAGAAAAATTGAACTTACCCTCTTTAAATGTGTATCAATATCATATTGATGATGCGATGAGGGAACTTGAAAGATGTTTAGGTGATCATCATGAATCATAAAATGGTATTTGGTCAATATGTTGATGGTTCATCTTGGATCTATCGCCTAGATCCAAGAACAAAAATGATTGTCTTGTTCTTTATGATGATTAGTTTATTCATTGTTTCAAATTTGTTTGTTTTACTAGGAATTTTATGTTTTATATTTATCCTTGTTTTAAGTGCAAGAATTCCTTTAAATCAATTCTTACAAAGTTTTAAAGCGATGTCATTATTATTGTTTTTTACTTTAATTTTTCAAATTCTATTTAATCATGAGGGAAAGGTGATTGAAATTGGTTCTTATGAATTATCTTTTTCATTTGATTTAACTTTACTTAGTATCTTTATTGGTGTTATTTTATTATTCATTTATTTTGTTTTAGGGAAGTGGATTCACAAATTTCGTTTTACATTGTTATTTGTTTTGCTTGTTTTGTTTTTTTATCTGCAAACCATTTTACATGTAAAACCAAGTTTTGTTCAATATACGATATCTATTTATACCCATGCTTTTTATTCAGCATCGAGAGTTTTTTTAAGAATTGTTTCTTTATTAAGTTTATCTGCTTTATTAACTTTTACCACAAAGCCAACGGATTTAAATAGTGGCATTGAAGGAATATTTTATCCATTAAAGTTTTTAAGAAGATATATGAGTATCTTTGCGATGATGATGTCGATTGCTTTACGTTTTATTCCGACATTATTTAATGAATCACAAAAAATATTAAAAGCTCAAGCCTCCCGTGGTGCAGATTTTCATGAAGGAAATTTAAAACAAAAAACAAGTCAAATGATTTCTTTACTCATCCCAATGTTTGTTATTTCTTACAAAAGAGCGGAAGAATTAGCAAATGCAATGGAAGCAAGAGGATATATTCCTGGAGAAGAAAGAACAAGTTTACATATTTTAAAATTTCATTTGATGGATGGGATATCTTTTCTTTTCTTATTTTTCTTTTTTTCCGGTTTGATTGTATCTAAAATCATTTGGGGGATTTAAGTATGAGATATAAGTGCACAGTAGAATATGATGGTACTTTATTCCATGGTTTTCAAACGCAACCCAATCAAAGAACAGTGCAAGAAGAAATTGAGAACACCTTACTTCACATTTTTAAGAGGCGTATTTATATCCATGCTGCAGGTAGAACAGATGCTGGAGTCCATGCATTAGGTCAAGTTTTTCATTTTGATGTCGATGTTTTGATGAAAGAATGGAATATGCAAAATGCCATCAATTCCCGTATAACCAAAGAAATTTATATTTCTAAAGTAGAACTTGTGAATGAAAATTTTCATGCGAGATACTCTAGTAAAACAAAAGAATATCATTATTTAATTGATTTAGGAGTATATCAACCATTATATCGTAATTATCGTTATTTTGTTCATACACCTTTAGATATTGAAAAAATGAAGGAAGCTTCAACATGTTTGATTGGTGAACATGATTTTAAGGCATTTACCAAAAATCACCAATTAAAAAATACCACTCGTCGTATTGATCATATCCTTTTTGAACAAAACCAAACTTTATTAACCATTCGTTTTATTGGAAATGGTTTTTTGCAACATATGATTCGTATTATGGTAGCGATGATCATCGAAGTGGGAAAAGGGAAAAAAACCAAAGAAGACTTAAAAGAAATCTTAGAATCAAAAAATAGAAAATTAGCCCCTAAAACAGCTCCGGCGAATGGATTATATTTAATGCATATTGATTATATAGAAAATAAAGCAGTTGATGATAAATGATTCAACTGTTTTTTCTAGCCTTAAATTTCCCCTTTTGATAAAAGTTTGACAATTTCAAAGAACAAGTATATAATATAAACTAGCATAGACTATATAAACAAATATATAATATGCATTATGTGTAAGATATACAAAGAAAGGGTGATTTTGTGAAAAGACAATTTGAATTAAGTAATGTCGGTCAAATGGAAATTTTCAAAACCATCGAACAGGATTTAGAACAAAATCTTTTAAAATGTAAATATAAACTCAATAAAGATACATGTATGATTACTCTAGAAGGTGAAGAAGAGAATCTTTCAGATGAAGTAAATATCATGCAAGAAAGAATTCATGAACTTGCTCCTTACATTGAAATTGAGGAAAAAGAAGTTTTACCAACGTATCGTAGAGTTTTGATACTCAATGGTTTAGATTGTGCAAACTGTGCAGCAAAAATTGAAAGAATTGCGAAAAGAACATTATCACATGAAGTAATTGTTGTCGACTTTGCCACATGTCGGTTTATCATTGAAACGAGTGATGAAGAACTCATTCAAAATCTTATTGAAAGAGTAACAAAAATCACCAAACAAGTTGATCCAAATATTGTAGTGAGTGCTAAAACAAGTAATTCAGATTTAAATCCTAAAAAGGAAAATTCAGAAAAAGTCGATAAAGTTTTATTTACCTGTGGAGCAATTGTTTTTGCTATTGCTTTAATATTACATTATCTTGTTTTCCCTCATACAGTACATAATGAGTCTTACGACATTCATGATTTAACAAACTTACACTTAGGGGTCAATGTGATCTTAGTCATTCTCTATGGAATTGCTTATGTTTTACTCGGCGGTGATGTTTTACTGGGGGCTGTCCATAATGTAAAATCAGGAAGAGTATTTGATGAAAAGTTTTTAATGAGTTTTGCTACTTTAATGGCTTTTATCATTGGTTCTTTTACAGAAGCAGTTTCCGTTATGGTGTTTTATAAAATTGGAGAACTATTTCAAGAATATGCGGTCAATAAATCTAGAAAATCTATTTCTGCGTTAATGGATATTAAACCTGATTCTGCCACCATGATTGTCAACGATATGGAAATGGTAGTGGATCCTGCTGAAATTGTTGTTGGAGATATTATCGTCATTAAGCCAGGAGAAAGAATTCCATTAGATGGAATTGTTATGGAAGGAGAAGCTTCCTTAGATACTTCCGCTTTAACAGGAGAAACAAAGTATATGGAAGTTGGTCCACGTGATAGAATTATTTCAGGTTCTATCAATATGGATGGTATATTAAAAGTTAAAGTCACCAAAGTTTATCAAGAATCCATGGTTGCAAAAATATTAGACATGGTGAGCAATGCCAGTACAAAAAAAGCAAAAGCAGAAAACTTTGTCAGTAAATTTGCGAAATACTATACCCCAATTGTTTGTGCTCTTGCCGCTATTATTGCTGCCTACTTTTTGATATTTACAAATCGTGGTATTCATGACTCGATTTATCCAGCGATGATTTTCTTAGTTGTTTCTTGTCCATGTGCTCTAGTGATTTCAGTTCCCCTTGCCTTTTTTGGTGCCATTGGTGGAGCTGGAAAAAAAGGAATTCTCATTAAAGGAAGTAACTATTTAGAAGCATTAAACAATGTTGGATTGGTTGTATTTGATAAAACAGGTACATTAACCAAAGGTCATTTTAAAGTTGTGAAAATTGTTGGAGAGAATTTACAGGAACAAGAAGTATTAGAATATGCAGCTTATTGTGAAGTTGCTTCGCATCATCCAATTGCCAAGTCGATTGTTGAAGAATATGGTAGAGATCATATAGACTTCAATAAAATCACTTATTTACCATCTCCATCTAAAAAAGGAATTATCATTTCTTTAAATGAAGAAGAACTCGCAACAGGAAATGCTAGTTTCATGAAAGAAATTGGTGTTAAAATTCCTTTTATTGAATCAACAGGATTAATTACCTATGTTGCTAAAAATAAAACCTATGTTGGACATATTATTTTAGAAGATGAAATTCGTGAAGATAGTCGCTCAACGATTCAAACGTTAAAACAAATGGGAATTAAAATTGCCATGATTACAGGAGATAGTGATTCAATTGCCCAAGATGTTGCTAAAAAACTAGAAATTGATACTGTCTTTTCTGAGATGTCTCCAATTGATAAAGTTAAAAAAGTTCGTAAGTTAAAGAAAACATTAGGAAATAAAAAACTAGTTTTTGTTGGCGATGGAATGAATGATGCTCCTGTCATGAGTAGTGCAGATATTAGTATTGCTATGGGGGCATTAGGAAGTGATGCTGCCATTGAAGTTGCGGACATTGTTTTAGTTTTAGATGAATTAGAAAAACTTCCAGAAGTCATTGGAATTTCCAAGAAAACAAGAAGATTGGTTGTTGAAAATGTTGTTTTTGCTTTACTCATTAAAGTGGTTGTTATGTTACTATCTACTTTTAATGTTGAGCACACCTACATGTGGGAAGCCATTTTTGCGGATGTTGGAGTTTCTTTATTGGCTATTTTAAACTCAATACGTGCCGCTAATTTATCAAAACAGGGCTTTACTAAAATTGTCCAAAAAGAAAATAAAAAGCATGCACAAGGATAATATATATGATGTATGTAGTTGGAAAAATTGTTAAAACACATGGAATACATGGAGAAGTTAAAGTAAAAAGTGAAACAAGTTTTAATCGTTTTATGATTGGAAGTATACTTTATATCGAAAAAGATACAAAAAAGATTCCTTTAGAAATTACTTCTCATCGCCTTCATCAAAATATGGATTTATTAACTTTTGCTGGAATAGAGGATATCAATCAAGCACTTCCTTTGGTTGGCTTGATGTTATATATAGAGCACAATCATCAAGAATTAAATCCTAATGAGTATTATTATGAAGATTTAATTGGCATAAATCTTTATGATGAAAAAGAACATTTACTTGGAATAGTCATGGATATTAGAGAACTTCCCCATGGAATTTTATTAGAAGCAAATATTCAAAATAAAATTAAACTCATTCCATTTGTGGATGCATTTATTCAAGAAATTAATTTAGAAGAAAAGAAAATTATCATTCATACCATTGAGGGATTACTATGAAAATCGATATATTAACTATTTTCCCTGAAATGTTTACAGGAATATTTTCTTCCTCTATTTTAAAAAGAGCAATAGAAAATGAATGTGTCAAAATAGAAGTCCATGACTTTAGAAGTTATTCTTTAAATAAACATGGAAAAGTAGATGATACAAGTTATGGAGGAGGGGCAGGAATGCTTTTAACGGTTCAACCCATCATCGATTGTCTTAAAAGTATTCCTAACTATCAAACGGCTCATAAAATTATTACTAGCCCTTGTGGAAAAGTCTATCATCAACAAAAAGCAAAAGAACTCAGTCAAGAAAAACATATTATTTTTCTATGTGGGCATTACGAAGGATTTGATGAGCGTATCTTACATTATATCGATGAAGAAGTTTCTATTGGGGATTATATCTTAACAGGAGGAGAAATTGCCACCCTTGCCATGGTTGATTCCATTGTGCGCCTTCTTCCTAATGTCATAGCACAAGAATCTATTGAAGAAGAAAGCTTCACCGAACCCTTGTTAGAGTACCCACAATATACCAAACCCGCTATATATGATGGTCTCAAAGTTCCTGAAGTTTTAGTGCAAGGAAATCATGAAGAAATTAGAAAATATCGTAGATTTGAATCTTTAAAAAGAACTTTTGAAAGAAGAAAAGATTTATTAGAACAACTCATTTTATCAAAAGAGGATGAATTCTTTTTATCTTATATTAAAAAAGGAATTAAACAATATGAAGAAATTCCTAAGAAGTAATTTATTTGTAGTATTTATCTTTTTTATATTTTTAACAGGATGTCATAAAGATCCTAAAGTAATTCAGGATGTTGAAACATTTGATCAAATGATAACTCAAAAATTAGAAGGAAAATATGAAGAAGCCATTGCTTATGATTTAAGAAGTCAAGAGGATTGTAGTAATGGACATATCAAAGGATTTCTATGCATGCAAGAAGATGGAAAAACAATTCATGATATTTACCATGATATTATTCATGTATATTCCAAAAAAACAAGAATCTTTATTATTTGTGAAGATGGATCAAGATCAAAAGAATTAGCCACTCTATTATGTAAAAAAGGCTATAAATATGTTTGTTATTTTTCAGGTGGATATCAAAACTATGTCAATATACATCCAAATTTCACACCCGAAATTGGTTGTGATTGTTAATGCATATTGAAATTTAAAGTAAAAAAGGGATTATCATAAAATTCAAAAGAATAGGATCATTCATTCACCTATTCTTTTTTTAAAAAGATGAACAAAAGTAAAAAATTTCTTGTAAATAGAATACAAATATTATACAATGGATGTGAAGGATTTCATATATAATAGAGCCTAAAAATAAGTATTCATTCGATTATCCATCACTTTAAAATAAAATATAAAACTCTCTTGTATATGAATATAAGGGAGTTTTTGTTTACTACCTTTGATAAAGAAAGAAGAGAAAATATGGATTTAGAAAAAGGAAAAAAATATTTTTTGAATGTTTTGGCAATCATTTTTATATTGATAGAGAATATGGAAAAGAGTATTATAAATGTAAAGTGCCAAAAGAACTTGAGCAACAATGGGAAAAAGAAATTAAAAAGAATCTTTTAAAAGATATTGCTATTGAAAAAGGAAATCGCAAGGTTATTTCAATAGGCAATTATATTGGCCTTTTAGATTGTTCATCCGCAGTATGTTTTTTAATTGAAATTTTGAAGGAAAATGATTTTGATACATTTTCATTGATAATTTTGGCTGAACAATTGAAATATTATTTATCACGTAATATTTTTGTTGATTTAAAAGAAGAAATCAATAACACCTTATTACGATTGAAAAATTTTATGTTAAAAAATGAAATAACAATAGATGAAAGTTATAAAATGAGTCCATATCTAAAAATAATGATTTTTCAAAATAGAAAATATCGTCAGGATAAACTTATGTTGGCGCAGGATTGGGTGGAGCAATTGGAGGAGTTTTAACACAGGTGTTTCATCAACTCCTATATGAGTGGGATTGTCCAATTTAACAGAGAATCAAATTATTCATTTGGAGAAATTATAGGAACATCATTGCTAATAGGTTCTATTTCTGGAATTACAGCAGATATATTAGATAATATTAAAATTCCTCATATAAATTTAGGAAGAGGTAGTATAAGTGCTATTACAAAACAAATTAATACAAAATTGGTAAGAGAAAGAACTAGCAATGTTTCAATTAAAGTAATTGGTAAAATGACATTGTTAAATGCAATATATTCTACCCCATTCATAGTTTTTAATGGGATGTTCACTAATAATGGTGTATTAAGTTCTACGTACTAGGAGGAATATATGAAACCTTTATTTAAATGGCTTTTTTCAACAAAATCAGAAAGCAAAAAATATAGATATGAAATCATATTGATTTGTTATTTAATATTAATAACTGCTATAGTAT
>CANQVW010000060.1 GCA_947627395.1 uncultured Bacilli bacterium
AACATTTTCGAGTAATTCTTTTTGATTTAATTCTTTTATATTCATAAATATGTACCCCAAAACAACATCATATATATGAAATGCATTATAATAAAAAAAGACCCATAACAAATCAAATGTTATGAGTCTATATAAAGAAAACCCATAGAAATGATCTATGGGTATTTATTTTTATTTCTTAATTGGCTTTGGTCCAGCATTTACAATTTCTTTAGGCATATTTGGATATTTTGTTTTAAAGTTGTTAACAAACATTTCAGCAAGTTTATTTGCTTGTTCATCATAAGCTTTCTTATCTTCCCACATGCCACGTGCATCTAATTTTTCATCTGGAACATTTGGACAACTTACAGGGTAATCTACATTAAATACATCATGATGTTTAAATTCAATTTTGTCAAATGAACCATTTAGTGCAGCAGTTACCATAGCACGAGTGTAAGCTAATTTCATACGTTTTGCACCTTGAGCAGCACTTCCACCTGCCCAACCAGTATTGACTAAATAAACTTTAGTTCCATATTTTTCTAATTTTTCTCCAAGCATTTCCGCATATACGGATGGATCCATTGGCATAAATGGTTCACCAAATAATGTTGAGAATGTTGGTTGAGGTTCTGTAACTCCACGCTCAGTTCCTGCTAATTTAGAAGTAAATCCTGTAACAAAATGATACATTGCAGCATTCTTATCTAAGCGGCTAATTGGAGGAAGTACTCCAAATGCATCAGCTGTTAAGAAAATAACTACTTTAGGAATTCCACCTTTTCCAGGAATTTGTGCATTGTTAATATATTCAATAGGATATCCAACACGTGTATTTTCAGTTAAACTTCCATCATTAAAATCAAATTCACGAGTGTTAGGATCCATAATAACATTTTCTACTAATGAACCAAAACGAATTGCATTGTAAATATCAGGTTCGTTTTCTTTAGAAAGGTTAATACATTTTGCATAGCATCCACCTTCAATATTGAAGACACCATCAGGTGACCATCCATGTTCATCATCCCCAATTAAATTACGTGCAGGATCTGCTGATAAAGTTGTTTTACCAGTTCCAGAAAGGCCAAAGAATACAGCAGTTTCTCCAGTTTCAGGATCCATGTTTGCTGAACAATGCATTGGAAGAACATTTTCTTTTGTTAATACATAATTCATTGTTGAGAAAACACTCTTCTTAATTTCACCAGAATATTGAGATCCACAAATAACAATCATATGTGCTTCATAGTCAATCATAATAGCAGCTTCACTATTTACACCATCTACTTCAGGAACACATTTAAATCCAGGAGCGCAAAGAATGGTATAATCAGCTTCACCATATTGTTCTAATTCTTCAGCTGTTGGACGAATTAATAATTGATGAATAAATAAATTTTGACTAGCAAGTTCATTAATAATACGGAACTTCTTTGTATATTTTTTATCTGCGCCAGCAAATCCATCAAAAATAAATACTTCACGTCCTTGCAAGTATGCAGCTACTTTTCCTTTAATTGCATCAAATTTTTCTCTGCTAATAGGACAATTTACTTTGCCCCAAGCAATTTCATTATGAACACCCTCTGTATCCACAATAAATTTGTCCTTAGGTGAACGACCTGTATATTTTCCAGTCGTTACAACCAAAGCTCCAGTGTTGCTTAGTGTACCTTCACCACGACGTAATGCTGCTTCAGTTAATTGAGCAGGTGTCAAATTACGATAAACAGCTTTAGGAGCAATAATGCCAAGTTTTTCAATTCCATATGTTTCCATAATACTATCTCCTTCTTATTTCTTTCTTTACTATTTTACCATAGATATGCTTTAAAAGCAATAGTTTTCAATAAATCAATATTAAAAATAAGCAGTTTAGTATATAAACTAAACTGCTATATCTTTTATCTGTTATAGAATTCAACAATCAAGTTTTCTCTAATTTCAGGCAAGAATTCTTCACGTTCTGGATAACGAACATAAGTACCTTCCATTTTGTGATCATCGAATGTTACGTATTCTTTCATGATATGAGATGTGTCAAGAGCTTCTTGAACCATCTTTAATTTCTTAGAAGTTTCTTTTAAACCAATCACTTGACCTGGTTTACATTGATAAGATGGAATATCTACTTTTTTACCATCGACAGTGATATGACCATGATTGACCATTTGACGAGCTTGTTTTCTTGTTTGTGCCATACCCATACGATATACTAGATTATCTAATCTAGACTCTAATAAGATTAAGAAGTTATCACCATGTTTACCAGCCATTTTACCAGCTTTTTCAAAAGTATTTCTGAATTGTTTTTCATTCACTCCATAAATAAAACGTACTTTTTGTTTTTCTTGTAATTGAGTTCCATATTCAGAAATCTTTCCTCTTCTTTGACCATGTTGACCTGGTGCATAGTCTCTTCTTGCTTTACCATTTTTACCAATGGCGAATTCTTTTCCGTTTTCTAATGTTGAAAACTTTAATCTTCTTGATACCTTCCATGAAGGTCCTGTATAACGTGCCATGTTCTTCCTCCTTTTTTTATTTTGCAAGGACTTGAATCTCAACATTTCAATAGAGGTTAATTAAAACTTTCATCGAACAGCTTGACTACTTGTTACCACCTTTGGTTTCTCTATCAAAATCTTTATTCAAGTGCTGCTTAAGCACTGTGGTGTGTTTAATATAAGTAATTCTTACATCAAAACCTTATATATTATACACTTTTTTTATTCACTTGTCAATATGTATTTGCCCAAAAAAATATTGCATCTATAAAATAATAGATACAATACTTTTTGATTATTTCATAAAAAATAATATTACATATGTGATTCCTGTTTTTTAAAGAATTTATTTTTCATACAATGCATCACAATTTCATATATCAATAAAAGAGCTGTAATAGATAAAACAATAATTTGAACACCTGGAGTAAATAACTTCATATGATCCTCATTACCTAGTTTTTTATTACCAACAAGATACAATATCATGGAAACACTTTGTAATAATAGACTAACTCCTATTAATACAATTGGTGATAAAGAATGTTGATGAGATAAAAGATCTTTGACTTTTTTTATCAACACAACAATGAATAAAATACCACTTGTAATAGAGAATAATGAATTGATAATAATAAATGTAGTTGTAAAAGTTGAACTAAAGTCGGTTGCGGAAAGTAAACATGGGGCAATCCAATCAATCGGCAAATGCAATTGGATGTATGATGTATATTCCCATAAAATATTGATTGATTCAATTGCTTCTGATGTTAATCTACTATTTGTATTATCAATAAAGGCAAAAAGATTACCTGCATCCATTATTGCAGTTCCATAATAGTTTCCCTGAGTAACATGAAGACGAACGATTCCACGAACAGCTAAAGCTGCAACAACAATCACTGCAATCATAGATGTTCCATGAATAAGTAACGAAGATAAGGAAATTTTTCTTTCTTTACATAGACATTCTTTTATTATTTGAAGAATTAAACCAACACCAAGAAGAACAGTCAATGCAATGAATACTCCACTATCCTGTGTTGTGGTTGTTGAAACAGGACACTGAATCACACAACAAAAGGCAAGAGCAATGAAGAAAACAGCACCTGACAATTTAAATGTAGTGGATTTTCCTTTATTTTTGTGGAGTAATTCTAATAATGTTAAAACAAAAACAATACACAATAAAAGAACACAAGTTAAAATTAAGATTCCTTGTAAAAGTAGTACGGCTCCTGTAACATAATTATGTTGTACATAATTACTATCTCTATCCATCGATTCAACATCAAACGAATCTAGTAAAATTGGATTATGACGATTCGTTATACGCTCTAAATCACGCATTATTTTCTTCACATTTACATCATTTGAATCTTCATATCGATCACCATACTCATCTATTTCAAGTAGGTATTCTAACATTTCTTTAGAATTCATTAGATCATCATATGTATATCCTTCAACTAATTTACTACCTGTATCCATCATATCAAATAATGTATAATTTATTTTTACTTGGAATTCAACCCCGATTAATCTTGCTTTTATTTTGGAATGATATATCGGAGCAAATAATAATGTGAAAATAAATGTAACACAGATTGCTAAAGTAAAAAGATGTAAAAGTATTTGCGTAATTTTTGATGCATTTATGCTTTTGTTACTTAAAAAGGAATGACCACAATAACGACAATAGTGAACATTATCAGGGATTTCTTTTTTACATTTTGGACAAACTATTTTATTATCTAATTTTTCTCCACAATAAGGACAATAAATAAAATCTTCATTTACTTCTTTTTCACAATGTTTGCATTTGATTTTATTATCTCGCATTTTCAACACCCTCACTTATTTCTTGATCTTCCTCATTAAAAGAATTTTTAGATAGCTTAACTTTTTTTATAACAATGAATCCAATTTCTAAAAATTCTAATATGAAAGCAATTAAAATGACTGGACTTAGTTTATAATTTAGTTTTTCAACATGATCTATTAAAGAGGCAACAATATTGAAAATCAAAGTAATGAATGTTAAAGCAATGGTAGTTATAAAAATAATGAAATTATTTTTTCCTTCCGTTTGTGTTGAAAAATTAACAATTTTCTTTGATAAGTATACACTCAGTAAAATAGAAATAGCAATGGTTAAAATGCCTTGAATAATAACTAAAAAGATGAAAGGTGTTGCTTCGATGCAAACATCATTTGAAGTTAAAATAAAAGGTAAGCTTGCTGAAAAAACATCACTTTGATAAAATCCAAAGTTTTGATATTGACTAATTCCAGCAATCATATTTTTAAAATCATAATAGCGACTTGTATTTTCAGATATTAGACCATCAATCATGGTAAATAAATGTATGCCATAAACATTTTCATTTAATGAATTTACATCATAATGAAGTAGACCAAATGAATCTCTAGAAAAATCAAATTTCACATAACCAATATTCATTGTAATGATTCCTACTAAAAGTACAATAATCACAATAGAACTGATATGTAAAATAAATGGAAGAAATTCAAATTTTCTCTCATTAAAAATGATTTTATAAATATAATCAAGACCCAAAATAAATAAAGCAATGATAAAAATAGCAAGGAAAATCCCTGAATGGATGGAAGTAGATATCAAAATAGGAAATTGTAAAACCAAATGAGCAAAAATACTCATGGTTGCAACAGCTGTTAATGGTTTAATGATGGATTTATGATCTTTATTGCGAATAGTTCGATATAAAGTAATTCCAAATATTGTAAGTAATAAAGCAATAACAGCTAATATAAATAAACTATGTAAAATTAAATATATTCCCGTAACATAACTTTTTTGATGATACTTATTAGAAAAATTACCAAAACAAGATGACATGCATAAAAGAAAGTTATGCTTTTTAAATTGTTTTTTAAAAGCATTTATATCAAAATCAGACATTTCATCGATTACTTCTTCTATTTCTTGTAATTCCTTTACAGCATCTTCATCACTATATCCTGAAATTAATTTAAAACCTGCTTCAGTTATATCAAAAAAGTTGGTTTCTATTTCCACAGGTATTCCATCATACACAGCAAAGTGTGTTTTATAAATTGGACTAAATAAAAGAGCAATTGCTAGAGAGAGAGTAAAACACATAATCAATATTTTTAAAATTAAATCAAAAATAAAAGATCCTTTGTTTTCTTTTTTGTTTGAATGATCTACTGCTTTTTTTGCTTCATGTTTGATAAAATCATATCCACAGTTTTCACAGTAGTTTCCATCTGTTTCTTTTTCTTTTCCACATACGGGGCAATTTTCTATAATTCTTTTTCCACAATTCGGACAAAATTCACCCACTGGATTGATAATTTCTTTATGACAATTAGGACATATTAAAATCTCTTCTTTTGTTTCCTGGCAATAAGGACAAGAAGAATAACCATCATCGTATTCCTTTTTACATTTATCACAAACTTTCATGTTGATTCTCCTTCACAATATAAGTAAATTATACATTGTTAAAAAATGGATGTCAACATATAACTTGATTTTTTCATTCTTGTTCTTTAGGTTCTTTTATTTCATCTTTTTTATAACGGAATAAAATAGAAATATGTTTATAGACAATAAAAGTAATGATACTAACCACAACAGATAATAAAGTATTAAAAGGTATAACACTGATGAGTAAATATTTCCAAATGTAGTTTTCTTGATTTACATTTGGAATTACCGACAACATTTGAATGAATCCATCCACATTTCCATCAAAGTAAAAAGCAGTGTAAAAAGGAACTGAAATCACCCAATTCACTAAAACAGAGCCCACAATCCAAGCAATACATCCCAAACACAAAGAAATGATTGCACCTTTTTTTGTTCTGTTGTGTTGATAATAAAAGGAAGAAGCAACGACAACTAAAATACTGATGAACATATCAACCAATTCACCAACACATGCCGTACTCGTAGCAGGTATCTTTAAAAAAGTTCTTAGAACAGCAACCGTAATCCCTTCCACAGGTCCAAACATAAACCCAATAATTAAAACAGGTAAGTTAGAAAATTGAACATCTAAAAAACTAGGAAAAAAAGGAAGTGGAAATTTCACAAAATAGTAAAGTACAGTCGATAATGCAGTAAAAATACCAACAACAGTAATACGGTGAATTTGTTCTGATCTAGATGTAGGTACTGCTAATCTTTTTCTTTTCACAAGCCACATCAAAAGAACAACCAAAAGTAGCAAAACACAAGTTAAGATAACAACTAATGTTTTGTGCTCTTTCAATAAATGAATAAAACTTAAAGTCATAAGCCCTCCTAATATGAAAAAATGCTCATGATCTTCAAGAGCAAGCATGGGGAATATATACCTCTTCTTTCATCTAGACTATACTATCGGTACTGGAATTACACCAGTTCATGCTTACAAAGAATAAGCTCGTGGACTGTGACCACCGGTCGGGAATTTCACCCTGCCCTGAAGATTATGTACTTACATTATAAACCATTTCATAAAAAAGGTCAAGCAATATGAATGAAAAGACGCCTATATTTCAAGACGTCTTTTTTACTCTAAAGATAATATTGTTTTAACAGGACTTTTCTTATCATGTTTTCTAACAACCAAATAAGTAATAGCCATTCCAAAAAGAATAAAAAAGATTAATAAAACAAAAAATAATAACCAATTCATGTATAAGATAGATATTAATATATTTAGTTCATTATATGTATATCGATTTATATAAAAGAATAGAATTAAAACAATTGGAAAACTCATCAAGAAAATAGGAAGTATTGTAAATAGAAATTGAATAAAGAAGATCTTAAATACATCCCATAAAGAAATTCCTAAAGAATAAAATATTCCAATACTCTTTGTTTTCTCATGTATAATTTCACTATAATGATAATATAAAAGAATACATAAAATAATAAATACAATAATAGAAAAAATAGAAAGAATTTCACTAATAATTTCTAAAACTGGATTTACATAATTAAATGAAGCATAACATTCATTAGATGTTCTATATATAATAGACTCTTGATCATGAAAGTTTGGAATAACCGATTCATCTTTAATTTCTTTATTCAATATTTTAAAGTTCTTCAATTCATTTCTTTGTTTTTTATCTACAGCTTTCACAAAAAACATGTATTCACCATCATCTTTATATCTTTCATCATAAAAAAGATCAAATAGTTCCTTTGCTGCATATATAGGATGTTCCTCCGCATGAAAATATCCATCATCTACACAATAAAAACCAAGTACTTGAATAGGTCTAACAAAATCATTCATTCTTAAATAATAAGATGATTTAGTATAAAGATGACTTTTTCTAATTTGTTCAACATATTCTTTAAGAGATTCTTTTCTAAAATAATCATAATTATATTCAGGATGATAAACATTTTCTTTATGCGTTCTTATGTATTGTCCATAATCTTCCCACGAATCCCTATTTTTATCTTGTATGAATTGTTCTTTAATTTCTAAATAATGACTTTTCGCAAAATCATCCGTTAGTCTTAAAAAGATGGAAGGTAAATTTGTATTCGCATTTTGTGATATATCAAATGAAAGTGGAAGTAAAATTCCATTTGTTGTTTCATTTATATTTGATGATTCAAGATAATAAATTTCTAATTCATCATTACCCAATTGTGCTAAATATTTATATTTTCTTAAATCATCAACATAATTGTCAAGTTGAACATTATATGGTATCGATAATTCACTTTTAGTGAATTGAATAAATTCATCATTAACATAAACAATATTATGTAATCCACTCCACAACATAGAATCCCATTCATCTAATATTGGTTGATTTTTTTGAGCATAAGATTCTTCTAAAGTTAATCTTTTATACCTTTCTTCATCCAATTTGGTATCTAATATCCCAACAACTTTTAGTTTTGTAACATTAGGAATTCTCTCATCCTCTAAAGAAATATATTCACCAATTAAATCATCATAATCATGAATTACCTTTTCTTTGGAGTTTAAACTATATCCAGCAAACTGATATTGTTCAAATATGTATTTAGTGATAACAACTTCATCTGTTGTTTGAGGAAGTCTTCCATATAAAGAGAAATGATATTTATCAATGAATTCTTGACTAATAACTGCAACTCCACGATTTCGATTTGTATTGTAGCGTCCACATTCTTCAAAAGCATCATAAGGTAAGTCTTCATAATAGCCAACATAATAATTATAAACTACATCACCATTGAAATTTATAAAATGTTCCTTAAAATAGTTTAAATCATTTTCATTCATATTGATCTCATCAATGTAATCATCACCATCGAAATATACATAATCTTTATAATAAGCTAGATAAGGAATATGATTATCATATATAGAATCAATAATTATTT
>CANQVW010000061.1 GCA_947627395.1 uncultured Bacilli bacterium
TTTTAGCATCTTCATAATTTTGAACAGGCACCATAAATAAATCCCCTTGATAAATTTTGGTTGTGATAACTTTCTGTTCCACAGCTCCAATGATACCTACATTTCCATCTAAAGCGATGGTTCCTGTACCCATAATTCTTTTTCCATGTGTAATATCTGTTGGAGTAATGGCATTATAAACAGATAAGGCCTGCATAAAACCTCCTGATGGTCCTACAGAATATGTTTTTTCACGATTAATTTTAGGTTTTGCATTTTTATAATCAATATCATATACGTCATATCCCAAGTCATTAATTAAATATTGACCAGTATCGGTTGTAATGGTTAGTGTTTTTAAAAATTGAATCATTTTAGAAGACGGTGTAATAAGACGTTCTGATCCATCTCTAATAACTTTAAATTGATTTGTTATCGGTAAATTTTCATCTAAACTTTGAATTTTAGATATAAATTGTTGAGAACTTTCTAAAGGTACATCATCTATGGATGTAACGATATCTCCAATTCTAAAATCTTCAATTCCTGTTTTTAATTTATTTTGAGGAATGGATAAAAAGCAATATCCCTTGTATGAATAAGGTAATTCGACATCACATCCACGTTTCTTAGCAGTTTCATATGCTAAAATGATGGCATCTTGAATACTTTGTTCTTTATATAAGACATTTCTACTGTCTTCTTCTTTTTTCGTAAACACAAGTCTTGTGTTACTTTTTCCTTTTTTAATCTCTGAATTATGATCTAATAACGATAACCAATATTCAAGAACAGATACTTTATCATCACCATAAACAGAAACTGTATAAATATTTCCTTTTTCATTTTCGCTGTCTACAGATAGCACATAACTAACATTGGTTACACTTCCTGGTGTTGTTCGATCAACACGAATTGGAATAACACAAATCAAAATAATAGAGATATAAAGTAATGCTATGATGCAACATAATATCTTAAATAAAATTGATTTTTTCTTGATTTTTTCAAATATTGAAATTAAATATTGAATCATTGGGATACCTCTTCTAATTGAATTTTCATCATTTTCATTTTACGATAGGATACTCCAGCAGCATCTAACATTTTTTTAGAAGCTATATCCGATTCATTTCCACAATATTTTTCATCCATAAAAACAATTTCACGAATTCCACTTTGAATAATTAATTTAGCACATTCGTTACACGGGAAAAGTGTTACATACATTGTGCATCCTTCTAATGAGCAGGTGGAATTTAGTATTGCATTGGGTTCAGCATGAACAACATAAGGATATTTTGAATTCAAATAATCATCTTTTTGATTTGTCCATGGAAATACTTCATCACTACACCCATAGGGGAACCCGTTATACCCAATTCCAACAATTCTTTTCTTAGGATTGACAATACAAGCACCGACATGAGTATTTGGATCTTTACTTCTTAAACAGGATAATAAAGCAACCCCCATGAAATATTCATCCCAACTAATATAATCTTGTTTCAAGTTTCCATCTCCTTTCCAATGAATTATTTTTTGTCAAATTTTATTTTTAATTCTTTCAATTGATATTCGTCAATTTCAGTTGGAGCTTCACTCATTGGACAAATCGCATTGGCACTCTTTGGAAAGGCGATAACATCACGAATGGAAGATGAATGAGTTAACAACATGGCTAGACGATCTAGACCAATCGCAATTCCACCATGAGGGGGTGTTCCATATTTAAATGCTTCTAAAAAGAAGCCAAATTTTTCTTGTGCTTGTTCTTCTGTTAAGCCAATGGCTTTAAACATATCTTTTTGAACTTTTTGTTCATGAATACGTATTGAACCACTTCCAAGTTCATACCCATTTAAAACAATGTCATAACATTTGGAATAACAATGAGCTGGATCGGTCAATAATTTATCTTTCCATTCATCTTTTGGCATAGTAAATGGATGATGTGCAGCAACGTATCTTTGTTCCTCTTCATCCCATTCAAAGGATGGCCAGTCTACAATCCATAATAAGTTGAATTGATTTTCATCAATTAATTTTAAATCTTTACCAAAGAAATTTCTTAAATAAGATAAAGAAGCATTGACAATATCTTTTTTGTCAGCAACAAATAAAACTAAGTCTCCTTTTTCTAGGTTTAATTTCTTTTTGAATAAAGATAGGATAGTTGGAGTAATAAATTTTTGTATACCACCACTAACAGATAATCCATCATATTTAAACCAAGCTAACCCTTTTGCACCAAACTTCTTAATTTCTTCTGCGAATTGATCAATATGTTTGCGAGAATATTTTTCTTCTGCGCCTTTCACATTGATACATTTTACAACACCACCCTGACGAATGACATCTTTAAATACAGAAAAATCCATTTGATTTGCAATTTCTGTTACATTTTGTAATTCAAGTCCAAAGCGTGTATCAGGTTTATCATTACCATATCGCTCCATTGAATCATCAAAGCGAAGTCTTGGTAATGGTGTTTTAATGTCAATATTCATGACATCTTTGAAGATTTTTTTCATCATACCTTCCATTAATGTAAATACATCTTCTTCATCAACAAAACTCATTTCTAAATCAATTTGCGTAAATTCCATTTGACGATCAGCACGTAAATCTTCATCACGAAAACATCTTGCAATTTGATAATATCTTTCCATTCCTGCAATCATGAGTAATTGTTTATAAATTTGGGGAGATTGAGGTAAAGCATAAAACTTTCCTGGATGAACTCTAGAAGGTACAACATAGTCACGTGCTCCTTCTGGAGTAGATTTACCAAAAATAGGTGTTTCCACTTCAACAAAGTTCATATCATCTAAATAGCTTCTTGCTGCTTTACAAATTTGGTGACGAATCATTAAATTCTTTTGCATCACTGGACGTCTTAAGTCTAAATAACGATATTTCATACGAATATCTTCTAAGGCATCCGTTTTATCAGCAATGATTAATGGTGTTTGTTCTGCTTCACTTAAGATGGTACAAGATGTGACTTCAACTTCAATATCTCCGGTTGGAATATTTTTATTTTTACTTTCACGCTCAAGAACAACACCATCAACACTTAAAACATATTCATTTCGAACTTGTTCCATGGTTTGATAACATGGATTATCAGGTTTGGCAACGATTTGCGTAATTCCATAATGATCACGTAGATCAATAAAAATTAATCCACCCAAATTACGAATTTTACTTGCCCAACCCACTAATGAAACACGTTCACCAACATTTTCTAAGCGCAACATATTGTTTTGATGTGTACGTTTAATTCTTGCCATTTTAATTTCCCCCTTTTATCGATAATTGTGTATGTAAATAGGTTAGAATTTCATTACGAGAAATTCCAATTTGTGTTTTTGTGCTTGTATCTTTCACTTGATAAATGTTTGTTTTTCTTTCTTCTTCACCAATAATAACAATATAGGAAGGATGTAGTTTATCACATAATTTGAATTGTGATTTCATGGATGTATTTTTATAATCCATTTCAACAGTCAAATTTTCTGTTCTTAATTCTTGCATTAAATGAAATCCACATAATTTAGATTCTTCATCTAATCCAATGATAACAACATCAACACCTTTATTTAACTCTTTCCATGCATTTTGTTTATCCATGATGGCAAGAATTCGCTCAACTCCAAAGGCATAACCAATTCCAGGAATATCTCTATCTGACATAGATTTAATCATATCAGAATATTTTCCTCCTCCACCCATCGCTAAACCATTTAATTCATCATCACTTTCAATGATAAATTCAAAGACAGTATCTGTATAATAATCTAATCCACGAACAAGGTTTAAATCAATCTCATAAGGAATAGAAAATTGATTTAAATAATGAATGACCTCATCAAAATAGGATTTAGATTCATCCGTTAAATAATCATGGATTTTTGGAGCATTTTTTAAAATTGGATTATCTTTATCCGCTTTACAATCTAAGATTCTCATTGGATTTGTATTTAATCTTCTTTGACAATCCGTACACATTTCATGAATATGATCTTGAAAATAGTCTTTCAATGCTTGACTATAATGATTTCTTGACATTTGATTGCCGATAGAATTAATTTTTAATTTAATGTTTTGAATTCCAAGTTTGGAAAAAATAGTGTATGCGGAAAGGATAACATCACAATCCAACATTGGAGAGCTTTCTCCATAAACTTCTACTCCAAATTGGTGAAACTCTCTATATCTTCCCGTTTGAGGTCGCTCATAACGAAACATCGGTCCAAAATAAAATAATTTTGTTAATGGAAGTGAATTAGCATACATTTTATTTTCTAAGTAAGATCGAGCAACTGCAGCTGTTCCTTCAGGTCTTAAAGTAATACTACGATCACTTTTATCCTTAAAAGTATACATTTCTTTTGAAACAACGTCACTTTCTTCACCAACATTTTTAATAAAAACATCTGTATTTTCAAATATTGGTGTTTGAATTTCTTGAAATCCAAAATGTTTGATTGTGGATGATGCTATATTTTCAATATATCTTAATTTTAATATCGCGTCACCAAAAAAATCTTGAGTACCTTTTATTTTTTGATATTCTTTCATTGTATTTTCTCCTTTATTTATAAAAATAAAATCGTCCTTAACGAATTAATTAAGGACGATAAATTACCGCGGTGCCACCTTAGTTCTTATAAATGATTTATTCTATAAGCATCTTTACCGTTGTTAACGCCAACAATACGCCAAAAGGTGCTCGTAAGTGTCATTCCAAAGTTTAGAATAAAATGTTTCACCTAATCATTTCTCTCTTTGAATCTAAAGCAATGTTCATTCTTACATCAATGCATATTCATATTACATGTATATTATACCAATATTTTACATTATTGTAAAGCAATAATTTTTAAGATTCCATCATGAATTAGAATCTTTTAATTCATTTTCAGCTTTTTTATTCATATTATTCCATTGTTTCAACAACAAAATACTAATTAATACCGAAATTCCACAATTAATGACTAAAGTTGCAATTCCTGAAAACATGTATTCCTTTGAAAAGGATGAAATCCATAAATGAGGTTCAACTAAGAAAAATAAATTATATCCAAAGTCTTCTACCCATTTTGCATCTCTAAATAAAATAAAGATAAGTGACCAAAGTGGAACTGTAATCATAAATTTAATAAAATGTGTTTTCACATGATATAAAACATTTTTTTGAATAGAATCCATAAAGATACTCACATTTAAAATAATAAAAATAAATGCACAAACAAATGATTCTAACATTAATGGTGTAATAGCATCAGGTAGAATTGCGAAAATAAATGTTTCAACAATTAACATAATTAGTTTCATAAAAACAAATGATGCAACGGATAAAGCCGGGATTGCGAATATAAATTTTGTTTTATCAGCAAATTGATAAGTCACATGACCGATTGCGGAAAAGAAAGTAACAATATTTGCGAAAATCGCTTCAGAGCTTTTTAAAGGTTTTTTTCCAACAGTAGGAACTAAATTAAATTTATGAACAGCTCTCAAAAAGTCTCTTTTCGGATAATTTGAATCTTCAAGGCATTTTTTTGATTCATATAAAATCAATAACATTTGATCCCAATCATTGTTTTTATATCGATAAGGTTTATAATGACTGAAAAAATATTTTTCAAGTTCATCAGGATAACTTTCAATTGATGAAAAATCCACATCTTCAATGATGATTTCTTCGTTTTGATCCATTTGTTGCTCCTTTCTTAAATTCTAATATAAACATATTCTTATGCTGATAATGAACATGTTTATATTGCTAAATAAATTAATAATTAAAATTAAATATATTCTAGCAAAATATTTTATGCTTATTTATTTATTATATTTTATCATAGTTTCATAAAAAATAACTTAAAAAGATATTAAATATAATCATTTAAAATGATTCGATCTTCTTCAATCGTAATTTTATTTTCTTTATACAAATTTCCTAATGCTCTTTTAAATGCACTTTTACTCATTTTGAAAACTCTTTGGATGACATCTGGATCAGTTTTTTCTGAGAACGGAATGACTCCATAATGATTCTCTAAATATTCAACAATAATTTTTGCATCTGATTTCATAGAGATTTCTTTTTGAGGAAGAGTTGTCGCTGTGTAATCTGAGTTGTTTTTCTTTAATACTGTTATTTCAACTTCTTCTCCAATTCGATATTCTTTTCTTAAGTTTTTACAATAGACAAAGAAAACATTATAATCTAAATCAAATAAATTAATTCCTTGATCTGTAATTCGATATACATATGCTTTTAACTTTGTTCCTTCTTCTATTTCTTTTGAATGATTTTGTAAAGAAAGAATTTCATTTTTTGATAATAATTTTATATATAATTGATTTCCTTTAATTTTTAGTTTGCAACAAACTTTATCTCCTATATTTGGCATCATTTGATTTGGTAAATCATCAGAAGATAGTAAAATATCCCTTGATATTCCTATTTGAATATACGCACCGACAGGAGTACGATTGATTACATCACATATGCTTCCTTGTTCAATGGTTATTTTGGGAATAGCACAAGTTGCAGCAATCCTTTTTTGTTTATCTGAATAAAGAAAGGCAATAACTTTATCTCCTTCTTTAAAATAGTTTCCCATACATTCATTATGATGTAAAAAATATTCTCCTTCATCATCATAGATTGTATATCCAAGTTTTGTTTCTTTTTTTACATAATACGTACTAACAAGTCCTAATTTCATATTATTTCTTTTCCTCTTTTTTGTTATATCCTATATGAATAATATTTCCATATTGATTATTGATTTTTCTAAGTAAAGTGTGAACATCATTTTCTTTTTCTATTCTAGAAAAATCATCGAATAATGAATATTGTTTAATGCTTTGATGATTTTCAACAAGTCGATTGACAAAAACACCTAAGAGTCTTACAGGTTCTTCTTCCTGATATAGATTATCAAATAAATCTTCAATGATTGACCACATTAAATAGGAATCATTAGTTGGATTTGGAACACTTCTACTTCTTGAAATTTGGTGAAAATCACTATACTTAATTTGAATTCCTATATTGTAAGCGGCTAATTCTTTTTCATCCATCCGATTAATAACTTCATTCATTAAAATTTTTAATGAATCTTTCATAATTTTAATCTGATAGACATCATAATCAAAGGTTGTTGAATGATTAATGGAAGCAACTTCATCATTTCCTTCATATTGAACGATAGATGTATCATTTCCATGACTATATTCAATTAATGATTCAGTCATTGCTGTACCAATGGTTTTTTTAAGTAAATCGACGTCTTGATAATTTGCAAGATCTCCTATGGTATATATACCAATGGCATTTAATTTAGGAGTTGTTTTTTTTCCAATACCAAACATACTTTGAATAGATAATGGCCACAACATTGTAGATATTTCTCTTTTTCTTAATATTGTAATTCCAAGAGGTTTTTTCATATCAGAAGCCATTTTTGCTAGAAATTTATTAGGAGCAATACCAATACTACAGGGCAAATGATATTTTTCATTTAATGTTTTTTGAATTGTATTTGCTAATTCAATGGCATTTATTTTTTCACATACCTCTGTAACATCTAAAAATCCTTCATCAATAGACATGGGTTCGATTTTATGTGTAATGGTGTGTAAATAATTAAAAAAGATTTTTGAATAATACTGATATTTTTCCATATTAGGTTCAATGACCAATACCTCAGGACAACATTTAATGGCATCTCGAACCAACATGGTGGTATAAATTCCATATTTACGTGCAACGTAATTTGCAGTTAAGATGATACTTTTGCGAAGGGAATCTTGGTGAGCAATTACAATGGGACGAGAAGCTAATTCAGGGTGTGATGCAATCTCACAAGATGCAAAAAAACAATTCATGTCAATATGAAAAATGATTCGATAATTTGTTTTTTTTACTTCCTCTACTAAATTATCACTAGACATGTTATTCCTCCAATTATATATATTATTATATCACAAACTGAAAAGAAAAAAAATATAAATTATTGTTTATTTTTCAAAAAAACTGTGGTATAATAGGGTAGATATGTAATTAGAGGTGTACTCATGGCAAATAAAAAAAAGAAAGAAAAAAATTTAAAAAATGAAAAAAAACCTTTTATTAAAACAAAACAAAAAATGGATAATTCTGTGGAAGTTGAATTGACAAAAAGTCCAGCAAAGACTGTTGGTGGTCGTATCTTAGTATGGGTTTTGGCTATCGGAACCATAGTAATTCCATTAATTGGCTTAATTGCTTTGCTTTTGCAATTATAAAAATAAAAACTCTCAAACTGAACATTCGTTCAACTTGGGAGTTTTTTAATTTTCTGTTTCATAAAACATCCATTCCGCAAATACAGCAAATCCACATAAGGGATCCTCTACTGTGACATGTGATACAGCACCAACCAAGTAGCCATCTTGAATCACTGGGCTTCCACTCATTCCTTGAATGATTCCTCCTGTTTCTTGAATTAAATCGGAATCTGTAACTTTTATTTTTAGTCCTTTTATATCTTTACTTTCTTGAGATTTCACATCCACAATTTCAATATCAAAGTATTGAATTTCATTTCCATGAAGAACAGTTGCAATTTTTGCATTTCCTTTATGGACTTTTTTTGATGATAAAATATCTATTAATGAATGATCTGTATCAACATTCATTGTTCCAAATATACCAATATCATTGTTTTTTTCAATACTGCCAATTTTCGTTGTTGATAAAGTTGCATATTTTTCTCCAGGAACACCTGAACTTCCTTTTCTTATCCCTTGTACCGAAGAAGAATACAAAGTTCCACCATTCATTGCACCTGTTA
>CANQVW010000062.1 GCA_947627395.1 uncultured Bacilli bacterium
GGTGGGTTGATACTCTTCGGCATGGGATACCAATACTCCTGCTACTTGTTCTTTTGGAAACAAGAAAGATAGATGTTCTTTATAATAAGGTAATTCAAATTTTTGCATAGGTTACTCCTTTAAAATTAAGACGCATATCTTTCGATAGCGTCCTTGATTTTATATTCTTGCAACACCTGATTTACGAGCTGCTTCAGCTACAGCTTTCGCAACAGCTTTACCTACGCGTGGATCAAATGCAGCAGGCATAATGTTTTCTGGTGTTAATTCTTCATCAGAAATTAATCCTGCAATGGCTTTTGATGCAGCAATTTGCATTTCATCATTAATATCAGAAGCTCTTACATCAAATGCTCCTCTAAAGATTCCAGGGAAGGCAAGTACATTGTTGATTTGGTTAGGATAGTCACTTCTTCCTGTTCCAACAATAAATGCTCCACCTTCTTTTGCAAGGTCTGGTAAAATTTCTGGTTCTGGATTAGCCATTGCAAAGACAATTGGTTTTTCAGCCATTGAGTGAACCATTTCAGGTGTCACTAATCTAGGTTTAGAAACACCAACAAATACATCAGCGCCCTTCATTGCATCAGCAAGTTTACCTTTTAAGTTATTCTTATTGGTTACTTTCGCAATTTCATTATGAGCTTCATTTGCATATTTTTCATCTCTATTAATGATACCATTAATATCAACCATGATTAAGTTGCCAATTCCTAAAGCAAGTAAAAATTTACCAATAGATATACCAGCTGCACCAGCGCCATTAATCACAACGGTTAAATCTTTTAGTTTTTTCTTAGCACATTTAGCAGCATTCATTAATGCAGCACCAACAACAATTGCGGTACCATGTTGGTCATCATGAAAAACAGGAATATCACAAATTTCTTTTAATTTTCTTTCAATTTCAAAGCATCTTGGAGCTGCAATATCTTCTAGATTAACACCACCAAAGCTTCCAGAAATTAAGTAAATTGTACGTACAATTTCATCTACATCTTTACTCTTAATACAAAGTGGGAAGGCATCTACATCAGCAAATGCTTTAAATAATGCACATTTACCTTCCATAACTGGCATACCTGCTTCAGGACCAATATCACCTAATCCTAATACGGCTGTACCATCGGTAACAACTAAACACATATTCCAACGACGTGTTAATTCATAAGATTTATTAATGTCTTTTTGAATTTCAAGACAAGGTTGAGCAACACCTGGAGTATATGCGACTGCTAAATCATGTTTGTCGTGAATTTCAACAGTTGTGATGACTTCAATTTTTCCACGTTTTTGCGCATGGAATTTTAAACTTTCTTCCGCAATTGGACTCATTTTATTTTCACTCATTTTTTCTTCTCCTTTTTAGTCATTACTTTTTTAGTAATTTCCACTAAACATGTTTGATTCTTTGGCTTCAAAATCTCCAAAATATTGTTTTGGATCAATACCAACGAATTTAGCAAAATTAATCATTTCACGAACAGTATTTTCATTGACTGGAATACCATTTTTCTTACGATCGGCAACAGCTGCAATTTCTTTTTCTCCATGAGTATAAATGCGTTGTTGTCCTTCTGCTTTTGGACTTTCTCTTAAATCTTGTAAGAATTGAGAGAAATGTTTTTTAATATCTTCAGGGTTTCCAAAGAATGCTGGATTGATTGCCATAAATGCATGACATGTTCCACTCTTTCCACCTTGATTTACATGGTTAGATGTTGTTCCTTGCGACAAGATAGAACAGAAGAATTCACAAACCATTCCCCAACCATATCCTTTATGGCTTCCACTTTGTTCCTTAGATCCACCCAGTGGCATAATTCCACCGCCATTTTTAGCAACAATGTTTGCTAAAACATCTGGAGCATTTGTTGAGTCATGTCCATCTTTATCTAATGCCCATCCTTCTGGAAGTGGTTTTTCCATCTTGTTGTACATTTCAAGTTTTCCTCTTGTTACAACAGTAGTTGATGCATCAAAGAAGAATGGATATGGTTCAGCTGGAGCTGCCATTGCAATAGGATTAGATCCAATCATGGCAAGACGTCCAAATGTTGGAACCATGATAGCTTCAGAGTTGGTTGCAGAGAAACCAATTAAACCTTGATCACAAGCCATTTTTGCATAATATCCAGCAATTCCATAATGATTAGAATTACGTACTGTAATAATGCCAACACCACTTTTCTTTGCTTTTTCAATTGCCATTTCCATTGCTTTATGACCAACCAATTGTCCCATACCATCATGTGCATCAATGACAGCAGTAACTGGTGTTTCAAACACAACTTCAGGTTTTGCATCTGGTTTAATCATTCCTTTTTCAATACCTTTATGGTAACGAACTAATCTTTGCATTCCGTGTGATTCAATTCCATACATATCAGAAAGCATCAATACATCTGTAATAATTTTACTTTCTTCCTTAGTAAAACCAATTCTACTAAAAGCATCAAGACAAAACTTTTCTAATAAGTCACATGAATAAACAACATATCCCATAATTATTTTTCCTTTCTTTTTTATGGTAACTCTTACCATATTGCTACCATCATTATACTACATTTCCTTCATAAAATCAATAAATAAACCATAACGAAAAAAAACTCTTTATAAGAGAAATTCCTATAAAGAGTTTTGGGTATTTATTCCGTTATCCATTTTGCATATAAAGTAACGTTTCCTGTACTTCCTTTTTCAATGGTTTTAACTTCATCTCCTGTACACATTGGATCTAGATACCATCCACCAAATGTAGCTCCTACAGCTGTTGGTTGTGGCAATGTAATTGCTTCTTCAATAGTATATTTTACTGGAGTTGTTGGAAGAGTAACTTCAATATCTGTAGTTTCACTTTCAACATATTTTTTCGGTAATGTATCAAAAGCAACAATAGAAGTTCCTTTTTGCCATTGATGGAATCTAAACCAAATTTGAATTTTACCAGAAGATAATGGTTTCCAATCAGTTGCATATCCTGAATATCCTACTTCTGCAGCATGAACTAAATAGGCATCCATTCCACGATATTTTGAACGATATGGCTCAGTATTTAAGAAATAATTATCATCAATTTCTGGTTCTACTGGAGTATATTTACTTTCCCTTACGACTGGTTTATATGCAGTATTAGAGATTGTTACTTCAAAATCATAAATATCTATTTTCATCATTTCTTCAACAGTACTCCATGTAGCTGTTCTACTATTTTTTGCAAATGTGAAAGTATTTCCAGATTTTGATAGTCCAGTAACTTTACCTACCATGGTATCTAACCAATTGAACCAATCTGTATATAGTTCAGTGACAAATTCTTGTTTATTTGCCCAGGAGGTTTCAACTAATGGAGTATTATTAGCAACATATGTAATCGTATATTCAATGATTTCATATTGTGCTCTTACTGTCATGTTGTCTGTTACTTTATCAAAGTTTTGACTCCAACCAGTAAAGCGATAACCTAAACGAGTTGGATCAATTGGAGAAACTGCTTTTCTTCCTTCTTTTACATGAGCTTCTTTAATAATTCTTCCATCCCAATCTTCGAAGGTAACTGTATACATAGGTAGTTCAGGTTCTTCATGATACTCTGGAAGTTTTACTTCATAAGGTCTTAATACATCACAAGTTACAAAATCTACACCCATATCAATCCATTTTTGTAAATCATTGACGGTTTGATATTGGCTAAAAGTATAACATGCAACTTTAATTCCTGCTTCATGATATCTATCAATCCATTCTTGACTATTATTATATTGTGGATCCACATTGAAACTAATATCTAAATCATTATCAAGGCATCTATTATAGAATGTTTCACTTTCAATACTATTGACTAAATATTGACATGGAATGGTGTCATATCCATTATTTCTAGTCCAAATTAAACAATTATATTGAGAACCTAAGAAGATGACATTATCCACCATACCAACTTCTTCAATTTCTTTCATTAATGCACCCATTCTAGATTGATCTGAATTGGTAATTCCGGCAGATGATTTTAATTCAACAACTGCTTTTACATTATATTGTTTACATATTTCTAGATATCTCTTGAATGTACAAATTTTACTTGTATAACTTACACCACCACGTGTTTGTGTGATTTCAACATCTTTAATGTCATTCCAGTTGGTTTGAGCAAGAGCTTTACCACCAAAGGTATCATCATGACAAGTTACAAATACACCATCTTTTGTTTGTTTTACATCACATTCAATGGCTTGGTATCCATGAAGTGTTGCCGCTTTAATAAAGGCCTCTTCTGTATTCATTAATCCAGAATAGCATCCTGCATGTCCAATGAATGTAATATTATAATTCCAAATCACTGTGATTTTACGAACAAGTGGATTAGAAACATTTCCTGCTGCATCTTCAACAGTGTATGTTAAAGTGTATTCGCCTACGATACGAGTATTTACATTTCCATCAATTTTAATTTTACTAGTGATTTCACCATCACGCTCATCTTCTGCTTTAATTCCTTCAAGTGGATTAAATGCTGAATTGTAATTCAATGTTAAATTTTGTTGTGTGACTGATGTATCTAATGTAATTGTTGGTGCCACATTATCCTCCCCTACGACATCTATATCAGTTGAAGTTTGTGCTGTGCCGACTTTTGCAGTAATACTTACTTGTCCAAAAGCAACTCCTGTTACTACACCTTGATTATTAACTGTTGCTAAACTTGTATTACTACTAGACCATTCAACATTTGTTGCTTCAACACCATCTGCAGTTGCAGTTAATTGAATTGTTTTTCCAACTTCAACCATGACTGGACCTGTAATATTCAAAACGATTTGAGAAACTTCAATTTGAATTGTTGTTTCCATTCCTTCTGCTTTTACAGTAATATTTGCTTTACCTTCTGCAACTCCTGTTACTAAACCTTGTTCGCTAACTGTTGCAACACTTGGATTATTGCTTGAATATTCTACATCACTAACAACTGTACCATCTACTTTTACTTGTAATTGTGTTGTTGTTCCAATATGGATTTTTGTTTCTCCTTCAACAACAAATTCTTTAACTTCAACAGTAAAAGTTACTTTTGTATCCTCATGACCTTGAACCATAGCCTCAACGGTTGTTGAACCTTTTGCTAAAGCTTTCATGACATGATTTGTAATAGAAACAATTTCTGGATTGCTAATGGTATATTCAACAGATGAATTTCCATCAACATTTTTAACAACTGGAGCTAATGTTACTTCATCTCCCACTGCCATAGTATAATGGTCGGGATCAATCGTTAATGTTATTTTGCTATTACATCCAATAAATGCAAATGACATCAATAACAATAAAGTTAAAAGTAATCCTGTTTTTACTCTCATAAGTTCCTCCTTACAATAAACTTATAACATTATTTTAATACAAACGTATTATTTTTGCAAGCGTTTTTGTAAAAAGGATGATAGAATATTTGATGATTAAAACAAGATTTCTGCTTTAATCAGGGTTTTATCTTGATTCCGTATTTCAAATTGTTTTGGATTTAACGAAGTTGTATAAATATCAAGAAGTTCCCCTTCAAAGGATTGATTGACATAATGGATTTGAATTTCTTTGATCTTTTTTTCAGTCAATTCTTTCACAGAAAAAGTATTCATAATAAAACGAATATATTCAACATTATTCGTATGTATGCAGTAATCAATATTTGTAAATTGAACTTGTGTTTTTGCTACCCATGTTTCATTTTCTAAATTAATTTTAGAAAAAGAAATATCAACTAAAGATGGATAAGTATTCATATCAGGTGTAACTCCAACTTCTTGCACTTTCTTAATTCTTTGTGTAGCAAGATCTAATGCACAAAGTTCTATTTTAGAATATAAGATGAGTTCATTTTCTTGGTAAATAGCAGTGTCAATATAAAGCTTTGCGGAAGTAAATGAGGAAATAAAACTCTCAATTTGACAATGTTCTGACCAAGAGGGCTGTTTTAATATTTTTATTTTGTTTTTAACAAATACCCATATGGCATGATATTTTTTAAGAGTAATGGCTCCATCAATTTCTAATTCATGCATTAAATTCGTTACTGCATCTTCAACAAGTTGAAACATACCTATATAAGATAGTTTCATTTGAAAGTCTGTCATACTAGCATCAATCGTTCTTTCAATTTTATATTTCATATTTATCCTCCAAATTCTTTTTTAATATCTTAGCGATTATTTCCTTAGAATGTTTTGCTTCAGGAATTGGGTAAAGTGGATATACATGGTTCATTCTTTCCCCAACAATGAGTTCAATATTTTGTTGATTTGGTTTTACATTTGAATTCTTTATTTTCTGATAAAACATATAGATATCTGGATATAATATTTCATCCGTTCCAACAAAAATATGAATATGATTCATACGCTCTAGATGATCATAAAAGGTAGGACTTACCATATAATGGGTTAAGTTTTCTTTTTTAGCCCACAATTCTCCCCAAACTTGTAATGAATTTTTTGCAAGCATGACTTCTTTTTTTTCTATTTTGTCCATGTCTGGATGATTAGATTGTAGATCCACCCATGGAGAAAAGACAATCGTTTCCTGGGGAATTGGTTTATTTTGATTTAATAAATATTGATAAAAAGAAAGAGCAAATCCTCCCCCTGCTGAATCACCCATAAATATGATTTTTTGGTTCTTTTCTTTTTCAAGATATTGTAAATAATAAGGTACCATCATTTCATACATGTCAAGATAAGTATGAAATGGTGCTAATGGATAAATAGGAAAAATGACTTGAACATGATTTTCATTCACAATTTGATCCACAAATTTCCAATGAGACTTTTGTGGTCGATGAACATATCCACCACCATGAAAATAAAAAATGGTTTGCGTAAAAGTCTCTTTAGGACTCAATATATAAATATCATATTGTTGAAACTTCTCTTTTTTTATATTTGACTTAAGTTTTAAATGATGTGGAAATATATATTCTTTTTCACCATCTTCTTTTTCTTGCATAAATTCTTTTCTTAATTTTTCTTTTGGTTTATCATATTTTTTCTTTGATCCTTGAGTAAGTATGAAACCAACTAATTTTGCTTTAAAAGATTTTTTTGCCATTTATAATCTCCTTGTATAATATTTAGCTGCATCAATATAAAAAATGATTCATAAAATTTAACTATTCATTAGTAATCTTTAATTATTAACAAAAAAATCAATTTTAGATATTCGTGCATAATTATCAATACCACTGTTAGGCTCATTGATATTTATTTTAAAAAAACGAAAACTTATTGCGTTTTTAAAATTAAATTCATTAAATACTTCATTATTATTTTTAACGCTCATTATAGATTTCCATTTTTTTCCATCTAATGAAATTGAAAGTTTGTAATTTTTTGTAATGCATTTTATATTTGTAAGATGTGCAATTACAATCTTATTTATATGCACAACTCTATTAAACTCAATTTTCAACCAATGTTTTCTTGTACTATCATCACTTATCCAATAATTAAAGTGATTATTAACCCTTAATTCAGAAAGAACATTTTTTGCAGGATAAAGTCTACCGTCATCTAACCTTTCGCTATCAGCAGTTACAATTACACCATCAAGTAAATTCTTTACTTTATTATGTTGCACATTTTCTTTGTAATTAATTTTCTTACAAAATAATGCTATCTTTTTATTATATGAGTTTAAATCATCTAAAAATACTTTTAAACTATCTTTATTGATTTTTGAATTTTTTATTACATTTTTAGATATTATATTTACAATTTTTTCCCTATGTTTTAAATAATCATTGGAAAGTTTAATAAAATCTGAAATATATTCTGTAGGTAATAATTTTTTTATTTCATCAAATACTGCTTTTAGTGAATGAATCATTGTTCTTCTAAATTGTTCGTTTGAAAAAACAAGATCATATTTATTTTCATCTTGAATTTGTTCAATTATATTATAAAACAAATCTTTTGAAGAGTCAAAAGAATTTATACAATCATTAATGAATTTTATTATAAGATTGTCTATATTGATTTCTTTTTCACAAATCATAAATTGAAAAAATTTATTAATTTCATCTTTATTTTCAAGAAGTTCATTTGTTTTATTATAAATATCTTCTAACATATTATATGTTATACAATATTCTGAAAATGGTTGAGAAGAGGTTAAAATACTCAAAACACCTGAGTTTATGCAATTTTCTCTTATGTAAAATATATTCTTTGAATCATCATATCCATTAATTATGAATGAGTGATTCATTCTTCTTGTATTTGGGTCTTTATACATGATTGAATAAAATAAAACAGAGTCAGGTACATTGATAATAATAGGATTTTCACAATCAATTTTTTCTTTTATTAGTGAAATTAAATTAGTTGAGTTAGAAATTCTCCTATTTTCTAATTTCAATCCAAATAAATTTAAAATTTTAGATCTTACTTGTTCCTGATCATAACTAAGAAAATTTGAGTATAATCCCCAAAAACTACAATACAACTGAAAAAAATCTTTTTTATAAAAACTTGCAGCACCTTCCGATAAGCCAAATGGACATAATGCTCATTCGGGGGTGTGCGGCGGGAGTTACGGGGTAAGTAC
>CANQVW010000063.1 GCA_947627395.1 uncultured Bacilli bacterium
TGGATGTGGTGCTGTCATAGAATTTGATAACCAAAAATATACACAAAATTATCCAGCTTATAACAATTATTATTATGGTGGTGACCAAGTTAACATTGATAACAAAATTAGTGAGGACAAAGGAACGCTATATCTTGGAATGTATGGTTTCTTAATTACAGCAAGTGATCATCCAAGAGGAGTCCTAGCTGTTATTGATAAGGGTGGATTTAGCACAAAACTTTCCGCAGGTTCATTATCAAAAGAGAATTATGCATACTTTTCTGTCGATGTTCGTTCTAATGAAACCATTAAAGTAGGTAGCAGTAAATGGGCAACGGATTATACTAAATGGAGTAAAAAATTACCTGGTGAAGATTTTCAATATTCTTATGTTTTCTTAAATCCAAATGAAGTAAGTTATGTCGGATTAGCCAATCGCTATCGTCAATATTTAATGGATCGTGATGGATTACAAGAAAAGGATACAACAACATCAACCGTTCTTGATTTAAATCTATTAGGTTCTTATGATCGTTATTCAATGACTCTAGGAATTAAATATAAAACAGCAGGTGCCTTAACAACATTTAGTCAAGCAAAAGACATTATTGAAGAATTAAAAGAAAACAAGGTTCAAAACTTTAGTGTGACTTATACAGGATGGACCAATGAGCGTTTAGAATATGAAGTTGGTGGATCTATCAAAGTCGCTAGTATTTTAGGAAAAGCAATGTCCATGCGCAAATTCTTTGAATATTGTAGTGAAAATGCCATTACGTTCTATCCTGAAATGTTTGTTACAACAACAACAGGATATGATATGAGTTTTGGTAGCTCTAAATATTCTGCGCGTAGTGCAAGTAATGCTGTATCCTGTCTATATGAATTTAACCCTGCAACAGAAAGACAGGACAAGAAATTATCTAGAGAATATCGTCTTTCACCTAGATATTATCAAACAATCGCCCAAAAAATTAATAAATCTTTCAAAAAATTGAAGATTTGGCAAAGTAGTACTAATCAATATGGTGGATATTACTTGTCTGACTTAGGTAATTTCAGTATTGGTAATTACAAAAACGGACAAGAAATTTATGGTGAAGAAGCGAAACTTTATCAACAATCCGCTATGGATGTTTTGTCAGAAAACAATAACATTAAGATTTCTGCACCATATGATTATGCCTTCAAATATATTAATTTTGCAAGTGAAGTTCCATACAGTGCTTCAAAATGGGGTATGTTTGACTATGAAATTCCATTCTATCAATTGGTGGTTAGTGGACTGTTTGACTATTGTTCTAATCCACTAAATGAAAATTCTGATTTGATCTTCATTAAATCTTTAGCACAAGGCGCTAATCTTGGTGCACTACTTTCCGCAAATGATCCAAGTGAATTACTAGATACCGATTATACATACTATTTTGATGTACATTATCAAAATCACAAAGATGAAATTATTCGTTGCGTTCAAGAAATGGATGCACTTGGAATTCATCAAGGTCGTTTGACTTATTATGAAAATGTAACAAAAGACATTTGTTATGTTGAATATACAAAGAAAGATGGAACTAAAATCAAATTAAGAATCAATACAACGAACAAAGATGCAGAATATGGGGATCATCTTGTTATGGGACCATATTCCTATGAAATCGTGGAATAGGAAGGAGGAAACAATGAATAAAATTAAAAAAGCTTTGCATAAAGCTAAAGAAGCTGTGGGTTCATTTTTTCAAAAAATCTTCGCCCCAGTAAAACGTTGGTGGCATAAAGTTTCACAAACCAAATTTATGCAAAAAGTCATTAATGTTCTTGCTTTTATTCCAAGAAAAATCAAAGGTTTAAAGAATCATACAAGAAAAGTCATTTGGGGATTAATATTCCTTGTGCCATTAATGATTGGATTCATTTATTTCTTCTTGATTCCATTCATTTATACGATTTGGTTTAGTTTATCTTATGTATATATTCGTGCTGGTGAAGGATTGAAATCAGAATTTATTGGTATTGATAACTTTAAATATTTGTTTAATGTGTTAAACATTACCTACAATTATGAAAGTATTCCTTTTACACAATATTTAGTTCAAGTCATCATTTTAATTGCAACAGACATTCCAATTATTTTGATCTTCAGTTTAATTATGGCTGTTGTGTTAAATTCTAAATTTAAAGGTCGTGCTTTGGTTCGTGCCATCTTCTTTATGCCAGTTATCTTCAACTCACAAGCGATTGACATGGCAGTTGCAGCGATTCCAGAGCTCGCCGAGTCGACCAGCAATGCAACGGCAGATTTGTTTAATCAAATGTTTAGTTTTAAAGAGTTCTTGACGAATGCCAACTTTCCAACGTGGTTAGTCAACTTCTTAAGTAGTGCATCGAGTCGTATTTATGACGTTATTACGTATTCAGGTATTCAAATTTTAATTTTCCTTTCCGCAATTCAGTCTGTACCTCGTCATTTGTATGAGGCAGCTAAAATGGAAGGGGCAACACAATATGAAATGTTCTGGAAGATTACCTTCCCAATGGTATCACCAATGCTCTTAGCCGCGGCAGTTTATACCGTTGTTGATTCCTTCTTAAGATCACCAATGGTTAAAACTTTGCAAACCTATGACAATCCAGGAAAGATTATTGAGGGAATTGGTGAATTAGGTAAAGTCGTTGATGGAGTTCATCAGTTGTCTTTCTATGGCGCTGGAGCTGCGATTTCTATCGTATTCTTTGCCATTGCTGCTGTCATTGTACTTGTTGTGTTAGGAATTTTATCAAGGGTGGTGTTCTATTATGACGAATAAAGATGAAAAAGAAATCCAAGAATCAGTAGAACAAGAAATTAAGGAAACCACCTCAATCGACGAAGTATCCAATCTTGAAAAAGAAGATACGAAAAAAAGAAAGAAAAAGAATGATTCTGAAGAAGAACTAACTCCTGAAGAAAAAGAAGAACAGGCAAAAAAAGAAAGAGACATGTACATCACAAAACTTTGTGCTGATCGTGCCTTAGAGCAAATGCAAGAAGAAACACCTTTGCCTGAAGAAATTGTTCAAGAAGAGGCTGTTAGTGAAGAAGCAGTTTTAGAGAATTTAACTTTTGCGCAACGTATGAAAAAACATATGGAACAAGCTAAAGTGAATTGGAACGACCCAACCAAGAAAATGGTTCGAAATCGTCGTGCTCTTGAAATTTTTGGAACCATTTTTAGAACATTCATTTTAATTGGACTTTGCTTTGTTATTTTACTTCCAGTTTTACAAAAAGTTTCTTATGCAATTCGTGCTCCACAAGATATTTCTAACCAACAAGTGGTATGGATTCCTGAACATTGGAGTTTAATGAATGTCAAGATTGCCTATACCTATCTAACAATAAACTCAAATACAACGTTCTTAAATTCTATTTTCTTGTCAGCTATTTGTATGGTCATTCAAATTATGGCTACAGCAGTTGCTGGTTATGCATTTGCACGTTTAAAAGTAAAATACTTTTCTAATATTTTCTTTTATCTAGTCATTTTAACATTGGTTGTACCAAATGAATCCCTAACGATTGCAAGATCATTATTCTTCCAGGATACACCATTCTTCTTTGTTAACTTAATTTCCAATGTCTTTGCCATGTTTATCATGTCAGCCTTCGGAATGGGACTTCGTAGTGCTATCTTCATTTATTTGTTTAGACAGTTCTTCCGTGGAGTTCCAATTGAACTGGAAGAATCAGCAGAAGTAGATGGTGCGGGCGTTATTCGTACATTCTGGAGCGTTATGCTTCCAAATGCTCGTGGTGCAATTGTTACTGTAGGATTATTCTCATTTGTATGGCAATATAATGATTTCTATTATGCAACATTATATAAATTTAATGATCCAAAAGTATTGCCACTACTAACCACATCATTAGCAGGTAGTGTAAGCCAGTTTAGGTCTATGTTTGAAACATCTTTTAGAACCCTAATCAACGAGTTGGGTGAAACCATCGCCCGTGATGATAAATTCTATGGCTTAATCTTAAATACAGGTGCATTACTAATGATGTTACCTTTGATTATTGCATATTTCTTTGTACAACGATTGTTTGTTGAATCAATTGAGCGTACAGGAATTACAGGAATGTAATCAAAAAGTATTAAAACTGCCGATTTCGGCAGTTTTATTTTAAAAGGAGACGAACAATGAAAATAGAAGACATGACATTAAAAGACAAAATTGCCCAAATGCTTTGCTTTGCTTTTCATGGTACAGAGTGGAATGATCAATTAAAAACATTAATTGTCGATCATCACATTGGAAATATCATCTATTTTGCAAGAAATGTGAAAGACGTAACACAAGTTCAAAAACTTAATCAAATCATCAAGCAACATGCCACCTATCCATTATGGATAGGTCTAGACCAAGAAGGAGGCATGGTTCGACGAATTGAAGAAGGAATTACCTACGTTCCAGGAGCCATGGCACTAAGTGCAGGAGGAAAAGATCAAATTTTTTCAATCCATCAAGTCTTAGGGGAAGATTTGCATTTCCTAGGATTTGACATCGATTTTGCTCCAGTCGGTGATGTCAATAACAATCCTAAAAATCCTGTTATTAACTCTAGAAGTTTTAGTGATGATCCGAATGTTGTTGCAAAGTGTTGTGTCGATGCAGCACTAGGTTTACAAGCTGGGGGAATTCTTCCAACGATAAAACATTTTCCAGGACATGGAGATACATCTGTCGATAGTCATGTGGGTTTACCTGTCGTGAAAAAAACAAAAGAAGAATTAGAACGATGTGAATTTGTTCCATTTGCATCAGCCATTCAACATCAAGTTGATGGCATTATGATTTCGCACATTTTATATGAAAAAATAGATGCCACATATCCATCTTCCCTATCTTGTTCTGTGATTACAGATGTATTAAAAAATCAATTAGGATTTAAAGGACTAATTATTACTGATTCGTTAACCATGGGAGCGATATGGAACAAATATTCCATTGAAGAAATTATTGAGTTGGGTGTGAATGCTGGAAATGATATCTTAATGTTTTGTGGAAAAGCAGATTTGAATGAACAACTTCAAATTATTCATGCATTTCAAAAATTAGTTGAAGAAGAAAAAATTACAATAGAGAGAATCAATACATCCGTTTCTAAAATTTTAATGCTCAAAGAAAAATATCAAAATCAATTTAAAGAAAAAGAGAAAGATTCCAAAAGAATCAAATATTTTCAAAAATTAGCCCAAAATTTAACTATTGCTAGCATTACAAAAGTGAAAGGAACAAATTTACTTCCTTTAAAACAAAATGATTCTGTTTTGATTTTATTTCCAAAAATTCGCTTGACAACTTTGGTTGATAATGCAAATAATACTATTGAAACATTAAATAAGTATTTAAATTATGAGGAAATAATCATTGAGCAAGATGAAAAAACTTTAGAAAATATCGTGCAAAATCAATCAAAGTATGATAAAATATTATTCGTAACGTATAATGTTAAAGAGAATGATTTTCAAACAAAAATTTATTCCTTGTTAGAAAAAGAAAAAGTGATTGTCATTGCTTTAAGATCACCTTATGACATCAATGAATTACCGGGTTGTCATGATTATATCTGCACCTATGACATAACTAAAGAATCTTTACAAGCTTTAGCAGTTTGTTTAAAAACAAATCAATTTAACACAAAGTTACCTATTCAATTAGAAAAAGAGGAGAAAAAAGAAAATGATTAAATTCATCAAAGTTAAAGACTATCAAGAATTAAGTAAAGTTGCTGGAGAAATTATGCTAAATGTAATTAAGGAAAAACCAAATTGTACACTAGGACTTGCTACAGGTAGTAGTCCAATTGGACTTTATCAATACTTAATTAATGCATATAAAAAAGGAGAAATTTCATTTAAAAATGTGAAAACATACAATTTAGATGAATATTGTGAATTACCAAGAGAACATCCAGAAAGCTATTATTCTTTTATGCACACCAATTTATTCAATCATGTTGACATTTTAGAAGAAAATGTTCATTTACCTTCTTCTTTAGGAAAAGATTTACAAAAGAATTGTCAAGAGTATAGTGATGCTTTAAATAAAGCTACTATTGATATTCAATTGTTAGGAATTGGTGCGAACGGTCATATTGGATTTAATGAACCAGGAACTTCATTTGATAGTGAAACTTTAGTCGTTACATTAACTGAAAAAACAAGAAGAGATAATGCACGTTTCTTTGATAACGATATTAACAAAGTTCCAACCCATGCAATTACAATGGGAATTAAAAATATCATGAATGCAAAAGAAGTATTATTGGTTGCAAGTGGTGAAAATAAAGCAGAAGCCATTTATCAACTGGTTCATGGAGAAATCACAGAAGATTTTCCAGCTTCAGCACTAAAGAAGCATCCAGGTGTAGTGACTGTTGTTGCTGATGAGGCTGCATGTTCTTTATTAAAAGACTAAGATGAAAAATCCATCGATTGAAATCAAAGAAGTAGAAGAAGATATTCATATTCTTGAACTTTGGAATCAAGAAATGGGATTGATTTATCCAATTACTCCTTTTGCATATGAAGAAAATGTTGCAAAAGATTCATCTAAACATATTTTTTGTGCTTATGATGAAAAAAGAATTGTTGGATTCTTAATCTTAAAGTCTTTTCATCATGAAATGCTTTTAGATTATGATTCTCTTGCTTTTGTATCTTTATTTTATGTTTCAAAAAAATATCGCCATCAAGGCATAGGCACAAAACTATTTGATATCGCAGAATCATATTGTGATGGAAAAACCATTCAAATAGGTAAAGATATTCATAATTTCTTTCCAGGCGTTCCAACAGATTTTGATAATCTAACAGATGTTTGGCTTGAAAAAAGAGGATATCAAGGAATAAGGTATACGCATGATTTGATTTCTAGAAATCCAAAACCATTGAAAATTGAAAATACTTTATATAAATTTACTTCTGCAACACTTCATGATCAAGAAGAGCTAATTTCCTTTCTTTTAGATCAACGTTGGGCACGTTGGGCATATGAAGCCAAAGAATATTTTTTAAGTGGTGGAACAGGTGAAGAATACCTACTGATTAAAGATAAAGGAAAAATCATTGCATTTTGTCGAATAAATGACAAACAAACCAAACAAATGGCATATAATATGATGTGGCAAGAGCGTTTTAATTCTTTAGGAGGTATTGGACCATTAGGTGTCGATTGCTTATATCGAAAAAAACATTTAGGGTTAGATATTGTATCTTATGCTATCGATGTACTAAAAGAAAGATCAGTTACTGAAATCATGATTGATTGGACAGGGTTAATGGAGTTTTATCAACAGTTTTGTTTTGAAGTTTGGAAATCATACAAGTATATGTGTAAAAAACTTTGATTAAAAATGATAATAGAAAGGTATAAATTGAAGTAAACAGAAACCATTCGCTTAAATAAAATTTAAAGAACCTTAAATCAAAGTAAAAAAATTATAAAAACGCTTGCCAAAATGGGATAAGTGTTGTATAATGATAGTGTGTAAATGGTTTCACACAACTGTTTGTTGAAAGACAAACAAAAAATTTCATAGGAGGAAGAAAAAAATGAAAAAAATGTTTGCGTTTTTACTAGTTTTAGCATGCGGCTTCATTTTAGTTGGTTGCGGTGGCGGTTCTGGTAGCAAAGATGGTAACAAAGTTACAACTGTTACAATCACAGGCCCTAGTACTATTCAAGTTGATGAGTCCGCCCAATTAACAGCAGAAGCTAAAACAAAAGATGGTAAAATCGTAGAAGGCGTTACTTTTACATGGAAAAGCTCTGACGAAAGTTCTGTCTCAGTTGATCAAACTGGTAAAGTTACTGGAAAGAAATCTGATGGTTACGCTAATATTACAGCGACTACAGAAGATGGTGTTGTAGGTAAAAAATCAATTGTAGTAAAAGCGGATAGTGGAGTAGGTTCATATCCTAACCTAGGCGGTCACGTTATTAAAATCGCTCAAGCTGATACAGCAATTGCTGAAACAGATCCAAATAACCCTGAAAACCATGATATTGACAAACAGGCTAAAATTGATGCATGGAAGTGGGTTGAAGATAACTTTAATTGTAGTATTGAAGTAGTTGCATATCCTGGTAGTGCTCCTTGGGGACCATCAAGATGGACATATATTGAAACTCAAGCTAAAGCTGGTGTTTCTGATTATGACTTCTTAACAGTTCCTGCTGCAGAAATTCCAAGATTTGTTGAAGCAGAAGCATTAATCAATTTATCAGATTGGTATGTGTTATACGGAAAAGATTCTATGGATCCTTCTTTCAAAACTGCTGGTACTTATAAAGGAAAACTTTATTCAATCAGTGGTGATGAAGCGGCTGTTTACAATGTTATGTATTATAATATTGGATTATGGAACAGAATCAAAGATTCTGGTAACGAAATTTTAAAGAAAGAACCAGC
>CANQVW010000064.1 GCA_947627395.1 uncultured Bacilli bacterium
GTTGTAAAGGAACTTGTTGAAAATTCAATTGATGCTGGTGCAAAGAATATTATTATTTCCTTAGTTGAATCTGGAATTAATGAAATAAGAGTTTTGGATGACGGCTGTGGAATGGATACAACTGATGTAGAATTAGCTGTTTTGCCTCATACAACAAGTAAAATACAAGATGAAAAAGATTTATTCAGTATTCAAACATTAGGATTTAGAGGAGAAGCTCTTGCATCCATTGTAGCTGTTTCAAATTTTAGAATCATCACAAGCCGCGATGGACATCAAGGAGTGATGTACTCTTTAAAAGGTGGAATGCCAACTACCATGGCAACCATGGCACATGATAAAGGTACTGAAATCATTGTAAAGAATCTTTTCTTTAATACACCAGCAAGATTACAAAATTTGCAAAATCCTGCGATTGAACTAAGTTATGTCACTGAATATGTTTCAAAAATAGCTTTGTCTCGCCCTGATATTTCTTTTATATTATCAAATAATGATAAAGAAATTCTTCACACCTATGGACGTGGAGTATTATTAGAATGCATTATGAATTTATATGGAAATGAAATTGCTAAAAGCATGGTGAAGTTATTTGATAACGATGGTATATTTAAAATAAGTGGGTTTATTTCAAATCTTTCAGTGACTCGTTCAAGTAAAAAAGACATTCATATTATTGTTAATGGTCGTATGATTAGAAATCAAAAAATTGTTAACGCAGTTGTTGCTGGATACGGAACATTATTAATGCATGGTAGATACCCCGTTTCTGTTTTAACAATTGAAGTTGATCCAGGAATGATTGATGTAAATGTTCATCCTGCTAAATTAGAAGTACGTTTTTCCGAAGAAGAAAGATTACTTCAATTATTAACAACATCTGTTCAAAGAGTACTCAAGTCAGTTGATTTATCCATTCAAATGAAAGTTGATGAAGATGAAGAGGATAAAAAATACATTAATCAAGATTCTTACGATGAGGAAATGAAAGATGATTCATCTAATCCATCATGGAAAAATGAAACTACTGATGAGATTACTCAATCATTTGAAATGGATAACGAAGCTCCTGAGCATTATGAATATCATGAAGAAAAAAAAGAAACAATTGTTGAAACTCCAAAAGAAAAATTTGTTCAACAACAATATAACTTGTTTAATGAAAATACAGAAGAATCGATTCATTTAAAATATCAATTACCTAAAATGTATTATATTGGTCAATTATTTGGTACATACATTTTAGCTCAATCAGATAATGAATTTTATTTGATTGATCAACATGCAGCAGCAGAACGAATTAATTATGAAAAGTTGTTGAATGAACTAGAAAAAGAAGATAGTATTGGATATGATTTATTATTTCCTTTTAACCTTCAATTTTCATTGAGTGATGCTATGCAAATTAACGAACACATGGACGAAATCAATCATTTAGGAATTGTTCTTGATGATTTTGGTGGAGGAACATTTACAGTAAGGAGAATTCCTATTTGGATTTTTAGAGGAAGTGAACAAGAGTTTGTGGAAGAAATTATTACACAAATTATATCTAATAATAAAAAATCAAAATTGGAATTTTTAGATAATTTAGCAAAACAATTAGCTTGCAAGAAATCCATTAAAGGAAACGAATTTCATAATGCTTTAGAAATTGATTATTTACTTGAAGATTTGTCCAAAGCGAAAAATCCTTTTACATGTCCCCATGGACGTCCAGTGATTGTTAAATTTTCAAAAGAACAAATTGAAAAATGGTTTAAGCGAATTGTATGAAAAAAGTCGTTGTAGTCACTGGTCCCACAGGAGTGGGTAAAACAAAGATTTCAATTGAACTTGCCCAATATTTTCATGGTGAAATCATTAACGCTGATGCATCGCAAATGCACAAGGATTTAAATATTGGTACTGCAAAAATCACAAAAGAAGAAATGAAAGGAATAGTACATTATTTAATTGATTGGATTCAACCTACGGAAACATATACAATTAAAAATTTTCAAGATGATGGGAGAAAGATTATTGATTCATTAGACAAGCTTCCTTTTATTGTTGGTGGAAGTGGTTTATATATTCAATCGCTTATTTCTAATTATGATTTATCAACAAAATCAAGAGAAGAACATCCTGAATGGGATAGCTTAACAAATGAAGAATTATATCGAAAATTAAATATACTCCATCCTTCCATGGCTTTAAAAACTCATCCAAATAACCGAAGAAGAGTGACGAGGTATTTAGAACTTGCATCTTCAAACAATTCTCGAAATAGTAAACCATCGAGTCCTTATTATGATGCTTTCATTTTATGCTTGATTCGAAATCGTGAAGAACTATATCAACGCATTAATGATCGTTGTGATGAAATGTTTCAAAATGGTTGGATTAATGAATGTATGTGCTTAATGAAAAATGGGATTGATTTAAAAAAGATTAAAGAAATTGGTTACCAGGAGATTGCTCAATATATAGAAGAAGGAATCATGAATGATGAACAGTTAAATTTATTAAAAAATAGAATTAAACAAAAGACAAGAAATTATGCAAAAAGACAAATGACATGGTTTCATCATCAAATGAATTGTCAATTTTTAAATCTTTCTACTATGAATTTTGATGAATCTTTAGAAAAATCGAAAGAATTTATTACTTGTTTTTTAAATCAACGAATATAATTATCAAGAAAACGTCTTATTTTTAAGACGCTTTTTATATTCACTTTGTAAATTTGAGCATGTTTATGAAGCGATTTAAAATAATTTAAATCTTTAGTTCTTTTTTATTCAATTTCAAATATTCTTATATTAGGTGAATATAATTTATGAAAATGAAGTGTAAATTTTTATTTTTATTTCTTATCTTTTTTTCCTGCTTTATTTCCTTGTTCCATCAAAATGTTTATTCAGTCACTTCAATTGGTGATAGTGCTGAAAGTGTGATTTTGATGGAAATGAAAAGTGGAAGAATTTTATATGGAAAAGAAATAGATAAAGTCCATTTAACTGCAAGTATTGCGAAAATCATGACGGCTATTGTTGCAATTGAAAATGGTAATTTAAATCAATATTGTACAGTTGATTATAAAACGACACAACAAGTCGGGTCAAGCATTTACTTGAAAGAAAATGATCAAATCAAATTAATTGATTTAATTTATGGTATGATGTTAAGAAGTGGAAATGATGCAGCGTATTTAATTGCTAATTCAGTTTTTTCTTCTGAACAAAAATTTATTTATCAAATGAATGAATTGGCAAAAAAACTAAAAATGACTTCATCCACGTTTGCTAATCCAAGTGGGCTAGACGATGAAACTAAAAATTATTCAACTGCAAAAGATATGGCTATTTTAATGTCATATGCTATGCAAAATGAAATTTTTAGAAAAGTCGTTAAATGTAAGAATTATAGTTGTAAGACAAAAAATAATGAAACTTATTATTTTAATAATAAGCACAAGTTAATTCATCAAAATGAATATGCAACAGGTGGGAAAACTGGTTATACAAAATTAGCAAAAAGAACATTAGTCACATCATATCAAAAAAATCATTTAGAAATTGTTGTTGTAACATTCAATTGTGGGAATGATTGGGAAGTTCATAATCAACTTGCTGAGTATGCCTTTCAAAATTATGAAAATACTTTTTTATGGAAAGCTGGTATTTTAGATGTATGTAATTCTCTGTATCCAGCAACTCCTATTATTTATGAGGACGTAACTTATCCAATAAGAGAAGACGAAGAATTAAAGTGTACTATTTTTTTATTGAAAAGTCCAAGAGAAAATGAAAATATCATTGGTAAAATAAAACTTTACTTAAATAATCAAGTTGTTAAAGAAATATCTATTTATCGATATTATTAATAAAATAAAATGCTTATAAAGGAGAGTTCAATGAATAAATTATGGAGTTCATTCATTATCTTTTCATTTATTTATGCTATTTTTTCACATAGAATTGAAGAAATGGTTCCTGAACTTTTATTAGTTCCAGAAAAAACAATTCAACTTTTATTTAATGTTGGGGGACTAATGATTTTATATACAGGTATTTTTCATATGGCCATCGACGCAAAAGTGATTGATAAAGTCGGTATTATTTTTAAGCCTATTGTTCATTGGATGATGCCAAATATTCAAAATAAAGAAATTATACAATTAGTATGTGCAAATATAACAGCAAATTTACTCGGACTTGGAATGGCAAGTACACCTATGGTTTTACAAATATTAGAAAAAATGAAAAAAGATTCTAATTCAAATCAAATAACAAAAGAAATGGTATTATTATTAATTATGAATGTTTCATGTTTTACTATTTTTCCTTTAACAATTATCTCTATTAGAGAAAAATATCACTCAAATTTAGGTATATATGTCTGGTTATCTTTAATTTGCATTACCTTTTTAACAAGTTTAATTTCAATTTTAGTAACAAAGTGGAGATATCATGATATACATCATTAGTGGATACATATTGATTACCATTATTGTTTGTATATTTAAAAAAGTCGATGGTTATCATTCTTTTTTATGTGGAATTAAAGAAGGAAGTCAAGTTGTTGTAAACATGTTTTCATGTCTATTCGGATTTGTATTTGTTGTAGAATGTTTAAAAAATTGTGGAATCATGGAAGATATGTTGAATTTATCTACCCATTCGTGGATTCCAGAAATTATGGTTCAAATGATGGTTCGTCCTTTATCAGCGGGTTCATCCATGTCCATTATGATGGATATTTATGATAAATATGGTGTTGATAGTTTCCCAGCTCTTTTTTCCACATTCATTCATGCATCTTGTGATACTTTTTTCTATATGTTAACTTTTTATTTTTCAAGTGTTGGAATTATTCAAAATAAAAAAGTTATTTATTATGGACTTTTTACTTTAGGTATTTCCTATATCTTGATTACTTTTGTTATGCTCTTGTTTTTTTAGGTTATTTATGGTACAATATCTTAACAATAAGTGAGGTTTACATCATGGAAAGATTACAAAAATACATGGCTAGATGTGGTATTGCTTCTCGTAGACAATCTGAAAAAATCATTCAAGAAGGAAGAGTCAAAGTGAATGGTAAAATTATCACAGAAATGGGATATAAAGTAAAAGAAGAGGATGTAGTTGTTGTTGATCAGATGGAAGCAATTGTTCAAGATTTAAAATATTATGTCATGAATAAACCAAGATATATAATTACATCATCAAACGATGAAAAAAATAGAAAAACAGTTCTTTCTGTTTTACCAGATGAATTAAAACAGTATCGTTTGTTTCCTGTTGGTCGTCTTGACTATGATACAAAAGGAGTTTTATTATTAACAAATGATGGTCATTTTATGAATACCTTGGTTGGACCAAATTCACATCTTGAAAAAGAATATTTGGTACGTGTAGAAGGAATTATAACAAAAGATGAATTAAAAAAATTATCCAACGGAATTGAACTAGATGGATTTAAAACAAAGAAATGTAAAACATATCTTTCATCGATTGATTATGAAAACAAATCTAGTTTAATTGGAATCGTTTTAGAAGAAGGAAAATACCATCAAGTAAAAAGAATGGTCGAAGCAATTGGCCATCCAGCAAAGAGATTAACTAGGATTCGCTTTGGATGTATTTATATTGAAAATTTACCTGAGGGACAGGTTCGTCCATTGACTCCTCATGAAATTAAAATATTATTGAGTCAAGCAACGAAAGAAAATGGTATTAAAGCCAAAAAAGTCCGTATTTTTTCTTAAAAAGTTAATTAAAAATGATGCTTAAAAAAAATGAAATAAAAAATGTTTGAAACCTTTTTGGCTTTATGATATAATAATAGAGTGGAATTTGTGGGGTGTTGCTATGAGTTGGCAAATTGCAATTGATGGACCTGCTGGATCAGGAAAAAGTACGATTGCAAAAATTATTTCGAAACGATTTGGATTCGAATATCTCGATACAGGTGCAATGTATCGTGCAATTACGCTTAAAGCTTTAAATCTAAACATTGATTTAGAGGATGAAAAGAACTATGATTTCGTTAATGAAACAGAAATTCATTTTGACCACAATGAAATCTATTTAGATGGAGTGAATGTTTCTAAAAAAATTCGTAGTTTGGAAGTTTCTAATCAAGTTTCATTGGTTTCTAAGTTTAAAGTGGTTCGTGATCGCATGGTTGAATTGCAAAGAAAAATGGCAAGCACAAAGAATGTCATCATGGATGGCAGAGATATTGGAACTGTTGTTTTGCCAAACGCCAATGTCAAAGTATATTTAAGTGCAACTCCTCAAGAGAGAGCCAAACGCAGAATGTTAGAGCGCCAAGAAAAAGGTGAAAACACTCAAACTTTGGAAGAGACAATCCAAGAAATTTGCGAACGTGACTACAAAGATTCACATCGTGAAATCAGTCCCTTGAAAAAAGCGAATGATGCTGTGGAAATTGATACGTCATCGTTAAGCATCGATGAAGTGATCGAAAAGATCATAATGTTAGTGAGAGAAAGAGGTATGAACATGGAAGACGTTAAAGACATTAACGAAGAAGTAGCTCAAGAAGCTACGAAAGACGAAGCTGTTGAAGAAACAGTAAAAGAAGAAAGCACTATGGAAGAAGCAAGTGCTACAGAACAAGAAAGTGCTCAAAATGAAGTTTCAAATGAAACTGAAGAAGTACAAGAAACAGAAGAAAATCATGTAAAAGAACTACAACTTGTTGAAGGAACTGTTGAATCTGTTGAAGAAGCAAGAAAATTTAAAACTAAAGAGGGAAAAGAACAAGAAAAAGAAGCAAGAGTATTAATTCGTTTAGACAATGGTCAAGAAGGTTACTTGTTCTCTAAAGAAGTTCCTGGTGTTGAAAATGGCGACGATTTATTTGATATGTTTTTAGAAGGAGATCGCGTTAAAGTTGTTGTTAAAAAAGTATATCCTGATGGAGGAAAAGTGTTGCTTTCCCAAGTATTAGTTGAAAAACGCGAGAACTTAAAGCAATATCAAGAAGTCATTGACAACCATGGCGTTTTCCCAGCTAAAATCGTAAAAAATATTCCTGTTGGCTTAATTCTTGAACATGATGGATATTCTTGTTTACTTCCTACAAGTCAAATTGATATGACTGAAGAAGAACTTGCAGCATCTGTAGGCAAAGAAATCGAAGTTGCGCCTATCCGTGTAGATTATAATAGAATTAGATTAATTGTTTCACAAAAAGTTGCTAATGCAATTCGTGAAAGAGAAAAGAAAAACGACTTCATTAAAACTGTTGAAGTTGGAAATGTTTATGATGGAGTTGTCAAAAACATTGAATCTTATGGAGCTTTTGTTGAAATAGGAGAAGGTGTTGAAGGATTATTGCATATTTCTGAAATTGAACATAATCGTATTGTTAAAGTTGATAAAGTGCTAAAACCAGGAGATACCGTTAAAGTTCAAGTTATTAAAGTTGAAGAAGGTCATATTGGACTATCTAGAAAAGCTTTATTACCAAATTACTGGAAAGATTTTATCGATGCAACAGAAGTTGGACAATTGGTTAAAGGTACAATTGTTGAGATCAATAAAGCTGGGGTTGTTGTTCAATTAACTGAACAAATTCAAGGATTCCTACCAAAAAGTGAATTCTCATATGAAAGAGATGCTGTCATTGAAGATTTTGTAAATGTTGGTGAAGAAATTGAATTAAAAGTCATCGAACTAGATATTTCTAAAAAGCGCGTAATCCTTTCTAAGAAACAAATGTCTGAAAATCCTTGGGAAGTTCTTAACTTGAAACAAGGAGATGTTGTTGAAGGAAAAGTCATTGCTATCCTACCTGATGGTATTAAAATTGATGTTCAAGGTGCAGGAGGATATCTACCAAATAATAACTTCGGTGAAAAAACAGAATTTGAAAAAGGTGAAACCGTTACTGCTAAAGTTCGTATTTTTGATCCATCTAGAAATAAATTATTATTAAGTATGCGTGAACGTAATGAGCGTGATGTACAACCAAGAGCAGAAAGAAAAGCATCTGACAATGAAGTGAACAAATATTTAAAGAACCAAGAAAAAATGTCTGGAACATTTGCTGATTTCATTAACTTAGATGATTTGAAATAAGAGGAAGATTTAGATGCGTGGAGTTGTTGCCATTGTTGGACGACCAAATGTTGGAAAGTCCAGTTTATTTAATCGAATTGTTGGAGATAGAGTTTCCATTACAGATGATGCTAGTGGCGTAACTAGAGATCGAATCTATGGTAAAGCTTCATGGTTAAATCAAGAATTTTCGGTTATTGATACAGGAGGGATCATCTTGAAAGATGAGCCCTTTTCTAAAGAAATTAGAGCTCAAGCTCAATTAGCCATTGATGAAGCTG
>CANQVW010000065.1 GCA_947627395.1 uncultured Bacilli bacterium
TGAATTTTATCTTTTCCAAGTGAAATGATACTTCCATCATGAAGAATATGATAGGTTGATTCAGGAAACTTGAGATTTAATTCCATATCCATCCAGTGGGCAACATTCAGTTCATCATTTTCAATCTTTTCAATTGCAGCTTTATGACAATAGATTGGACATTGATATTCTGAAATTACTTCTTTTAAATGAATCATATGATCAGCATGTGCATGTGTCAATAAAACTCCAACAACAGGCGAAGTCACAAGTTTTTTGATTTCACTCAGTTGAGCACTTGGATCAACAATAAATGTAGCACTTTCATTATAAAGTATGTATGTATTCGATATAATGTTTCTTCCGTATATTGCTTCTACTTGAATTGACATAAGAATTCCTTTCTATAACTTATTCGGTTTGATTACAATTTACAATAATAACTTCTCCACCAATTTTCACAATCTGGTTCCATTGAATGTTAATTTGATTATTTCCAAAGAAACCAGATAAACCTTTGTTTTTGGTTACTGTGATGGAATTAATTTTACCTGTAGTAAAATCAACTTCAATATCAGTTACTTTTCCAAGTTTACTACCATCTGTTACATTAACAACATCACGAGTTTGAAGTTCTTTTAACAACATTTTTATCACCCATAATAATATATGAAAAAGAAACTAAAAAATGACAATTTTTTTATTTTTGTATCGAAACTTTAGGAATATTGATATATAAACGATCTAAGCCATAGAGCTCTCGATCTTCTTTTAAAAACAAATGAACGACAATATCTCCTAAATCAACTAAAGACCACCCATGGCCTTTTTCAATGCCACGAAGAATAAAATCTTCACTTAAATAATGAATTGCGGCAAACATTTGTGTTTCTGATAAGGCTGTTGTTACTATTACATAATCACAAAGGCTAGAAAAATTGCGAACATCGTACACCATGATATTTTCAACCAAATTACGATCAATGGTTTCGAGAACTTCTTCTAATTTTCCATGGACTTCTTTTTTATATTTTTTATAGTCTTCATAAGCTTCTAATGTATAGGGATGTAGAGGAAGATTTCTACTTCTAACATACGTAATTGTATCTTCTAACATGATTGCAATGGCTTTTTTATAATCTTTCATGGCAATATTTCGAACTTTTTCATACATTTTTCCTTGCCTTTGATCTTCAATATAATCACTTAAAAAGATGACCTCTTGTAATGGTGTCATTTGTTTTTTTCCAGTGGTATGAAATTCAATAGCACTTAAAATTTCTTCATCATGAATGTCTAATTCATCTTCAACAACCCATCTTCCTAAAAGAGCATGCCAAACTTTTGGACTAGAATCTAAAACACTTAAAGGAAGAGCGTGTCGTAAAACAATATCTTCAAATTCTGATTTTGTAAGCAACTTGGCATAATCATGTAATATTCCTGCAATCATAGCTTTGTTTTTATCAACAGGAAGATGATATAAATCAATTAATTCAATTGCTTTTTTCATCACGCCAATCGAATGTTGATAACGCTCAAAACGCTCTTCATCTTGTGAAGATGAAAATTTTTCAAACAAACAGGTTTGATAATCTTTGATTTCTTTATAAGGTGTCATCATTAAAAAATTGCCTTTCTTTTGGTGATTTGAATCGATTCAAAACAATAAATTTGTAGGGTTCCACTTCCATAAATGGAAATAAAACCAATACCAGGAATCGAAATATCTATTTTTTCTTCTTTTGAAAAAGAAAATTGATGAAGAGTACGATTTCCTAATATCGCTCTTTCTTGTTTGGTTGGATATTTTAAAATATCATCTAGATGATTTTGATAAAACTCATGGGCATTTTCTTCTTTTGTACGATGAATATATAATGTATTTGAACAATATGTTACAAAAGAACTTTTTTCTCCTTCGATAAAATTGATTTGTAAGAACCCTTGAATGAATAATGCTTGATGTGGTTCTAACTGATATACTTTAGGACGAAGATAAGATTTAGGAATGATTTTATCTAGTGTTTTTTTATCTAAATAATTTAAATAACTATTCGGATTGATTAAACCCGGTGTATCAACAAAATAGAATTGATCATGCCACGGGATATAAATAAAATCTAAGGTTGTATTGACTGTATTAGATACTGTAATGAAATCTTCTTCTTGGGTATATTTTTTTATGATTTGGTTGAGAATGGTTGATTTTCCAACATTGGTCATTCCAACAAAATAAATATAATCCCAATGTTTATAATCACTATGATTATAATCATCTAAATATTCTTTTATTTTTTCTAAAAGGAAATCAATATCATCCATTGATTTTCCTGACATAAAAAGTAAATCCATTACTTGTATCTTTTTTGTTTTCAAATAAGAGCGTATGGATGATTCTATTTTTTGATGACTTTTCGTCTTTTTTGATTCTAATAAGGTTTTAGGAAATAAATCTATTTTATTGATGACCATTAAAATAGGAAGTTTTTTAAAAAGATTGGAAAGATTTGAAGGAATCGTTCCATCTAAATCAAGTAAATCAGCAATCCAGACAATAAGTCCTGGATGATGTTGGATTTCTTTCATCCAATCTAAATAATCCTGATCTTTTATTTTTATTTTTTGATTTTTGTTATAATGTCTTAAATCAAAACATCTTTTACAATAAAACTGTTCTTGTTTTGTTTCTAAAACTTTGGGGTCAATGTATCCTTTTTGATTGGGTGAAGCGGTTTGAATAATGGCACCACATCCCATGCATTTAACACTCATGGTTTTCCTCTATTTCTTTATATCGATCAGGATACTGTTTCTTAATTCGTTTTAAGATCTTTTTTTCTCTTCTTAGGTTGAGTCTGGTATACCATTTTTCCCCTTTATGTTTAATAGGATTTACAAGAATACTATCAATTTTAAGTTTAGATGCCGCTAATATATCGGTTAATAATTGATCTCCTATGGCTATAACTTCCTGTTTTTCTTTTTTATGTTTGGTTCGCTTTAATGCTTTTTTATATCCTTTTGTGAATGGTTTCATAGCAAAACTAATATATTGACATCCAATTTCACTTGCAAAGGAAGATACTCTTTTCTTATGATTGTTAGAAACAATGATAATTTCAAAACCAATCGAGTGAATATACTCAAATAATTTCTTTAACTTTTCATCGGGAGAGGATGCATCATAAGGAATTAACGTATTATCTAAATCTGTTAGAATAATTCTTTTTCCTCGTTCGTATAATTTAATATAATCGATGTCGTAAACTGTTTTAACACAGAATGTGGGAATAAATTTCGACAATCTAAAATAACATTCTAACACAAGATCTCCTCCGTTTCTAATAGTTTTCTTCAGGCAAAGATTGACCTAAAGGAGTTAAAAATGAATTTATTACTTTTAATTCTTCCTCTTCTTGGGAGCATCAATTCAGAAAGTTACCCTGAAATATTATCTTATGAGGAAGAGGAATACTATTTAAAAAAATGGCAAGAAAAAGATGAAAATGCTCGAAATATATTGATAGAGCATAATTTACGTTTGGTTGCTCATATTGTGAAAAAATTTGAAAACACCAAAGAAGACAAAGAAGATTTACTTTCTATTGGTGCGTTTGGTTTGATTAAGGCGGTAGATACATATCATTTTGATGCGAAAACTCGCCTTGCAACGTATGCTTCTAAGTGCATAGAAAATGAAATTTTAATGTATCTACGTAGTTCAAAAAAGAAAAAGCAAACAACATGGCTTTATTCCGCAATTGGTACAGATAAAGATGGGAATGAAATCAAGTTATGTGACGTGATTGAAGATCCCCACCCAACCATGATGGAACAAATCCTCAAAGAGGAAAATAGAACTAAAATTATGGAGTCTCTTTCGATTTTAAATGATCGAGAATTAGATATCATTTCTTGTCGATTTGGTTTTTTTAATCATCCCGTAGAAACACAAAGAGAAATATCAAAGAGAATGAATATTTCTAGAAGTTATGTTTCTAGGATTGAAAAAAGAGCATTAACAAAAATTTATCTATTTCTTACGGCAACAAATACCAACGAATGAGAAATAATGCCTTACAATAAACATATTCGTAAGGCATTGAATTTTACTTTTTAATGGTTGGAAGACTTGCTGCGGCAATCGATTGTCCAACTCTACGATTCAAATCATCTGGCATATGAAGTACAGTTCTTGCCATTTCAGGGAATTCTTTATACAATACTTTTCTTGCACGAGAAATGATGGTATTTCCACCTTTTCCACTAACAACGCGTCCCAGTAATAAGACATGTTTAATGTCATAAAAATGGGCATAGTAAGCAAGGGTATATCCTAAATAAATACCAATGTCATTAAAAATAGCTTCTACTGTTTCATTTCCTTCTTCATTTAAATCTTGAAGATATTTTAATTTACGAGCTGGGCTCCAACTTGGATCTAGGGTAATTCCAGCAGCTTCTGCTAACTTAATCACTCCATCTTGAGAAAAGTATTTTACACCACATCCGTAGTCACCACTCCACTCATCTACCATAGCATTTTTATTGAAGTCAACAGGAACGAAAGCAAGTTCATTTAACCATCCAAGCAAGCTTCCTTTGCGAGCAATGTATCCTGCAGCCTCACTTGTTCCCATAGCAATGCCAAGTACTCGGTCATCATTTAAATCCATAGCTCCTGCTAAAGCAGTTACATCCCCATCATTTGCAACAACAAGAGGGACATTACCAAATTCTTTTGCAACATCAATATAAATGTTTTTAACATGTTTATCGAAATCTTCTTTACTTACTTTTAAGAATAAGGAAGCAACCATGACTTTATTATCTACACAAATACCTGCTGTAGATACGCCAATAGAATCTACTCTTGGCAAATAACTTGCGGCAGTTTTAATAGAATCAACAATTCCATCATAATGATATTGTGGGTCACTATTAATTTTAGGGAACCAGACCACTTCATCACTGAAAACAACTTTTCCATCAATGGATGCAGATACTTTACGATCGCTTCCACCAGCATCAAAGCCAATTCGACAGCCATCTAAATTATTATCCATTGTCACAGTTTCTGTATTTACTGGTGGAACTTCATCCTTTTCACAAGCAATCACTTGAAATTCATTTTCATAAACATTACTCATAAAATCATAGTCAAAAGCACGTGAACCTGTTTTGGAATAAGCTTCACTTAATTTATTCGCAATATATTTGGAGCCAGCAATGTATAATTTATATCCTCCGACCATCCAAACCAATGTTTTCACAATTCTTTCAATGAAATCATAATTTTCTTCATCGTGACCTGTACCATCCTTATAAACATCAATTGTATAAATATAATTATATCCTTTTGTTCTTTCTAAACAAATGGTAAGTTCATTGGACAAGCCACTTTCTTCTACTTTATTATTAAAATTTCTTAATTCTAAAATGGCAGGTTTAAAGTCTTTGTCAAACTTAGGTATATACATAAATCCTCTCCTCCTATAATCATTATTCATAGTATACCATATTTTTCCATGAGTTTCAATCTTTTTTTATTTTGATGAACTTTTGAAATTAAGTTTTAATTTATTTTCATCAATAAATTTCATAATCGTTTTTCTTCTTGAATTATTTTCTTGCTCATCTATGTTTTTTTCAACACATTTTAAGATAGAATCCTCTGTTCCTTGAATTAAAATCGTTTTTGTATAGATGTGTTGGCTGTCAACAATAAATTTAAGCCCTTTAAATAAAGCTCTTAAAATGGCTGTTTTATATTCAATAGGGTTATGTTTAAATTCTCCTCCTTGTGAGGAATATTGCGTTCCAACAATTTTATAACTCCATAAATAACAATCTTTTTCCAAAACGTATACTGGTGTTACATCTAAAACAAGTTGTGCTCCACCAAGAATTTCTTCTTGTACACTTTCAAATAGTTTTTGTAATTTCTTTTTTAAATTACGTACTTCTGTCAAGGATACTTCATCAAGATGTGCAGTTAAATTGATGTTTTCATCTACAGGATCCACAACAACATATTTTTGATTTGAAAATAGAGTAGATAAAGGATCCATCATCATTTTCTTTTCAGAAAGTAAATCATCTAATGAAGATAAAAATGCCTGAAGATATTGCTCATAACTTTTGATGGCGACCATGCGATGTAGGCCATAAGAAAGTAAAATAGATAAAGTGTAATCATCTAGTTTTTGTAATTTTAATTCATTCACTTGCGCTTTTATAAATTTTAAAACATTTTTAAAATAAGAATAGGTTCTATTTTCATTTTCAAGATACTCTTTTCTTTTTAAATCAATTGTTAGAAGAGATTCATCAAAACATACTTTTAGTTTGAATTGTATTTGGTCATCATAAGTTAGTAAAAAATAGGATGATTGAATTCTTTCTAATGATTTTAAATGAGAATCATTTAAATAAATTGTATTTTCAATGAAATTCATTAATAATTTTTGTTTAATGTCCTTCTCTAATGAGGAAGTAACATGATAAAGTAAAGCAAGTTCAATTCTTTTTTCATCATGTATGATTATCGATAATGGATAAGAACCAATTCTTCTAAGTTCTTGGAAAGTAAAAAATGGAGATACTTCCTTTAATAAAAGTTCTTCTAAGGAAGTAATATGATTTTCAAAACTTTCCTTTTCCGAAGAAGTGAGTTCAACATCAACGATATATTTTTTAATTTCTTTTTCAGTCATTTAAATTACCTACTTTCTTAATAGATCATGAACGAAAAACAGCATAATCTATGTGATATGCTGTTTATTGATCTCTATTTTGCATCATTTTTAATGTCTTTAATGGTAATATAAAACTCTTCTGCTTCTGTTTTGATTAAAACAGTATCACCAACTTTGGCTTTCAAAATGGCTGCACCAATAGGAGATTCATTGGAAATTTTTCCTTCAGCTGGATTAGATTCAATGGTACCAACCAATTTATACTCTTCCACTTCATGAGTATCTTCATACTCAAAAGTAACAATCTTTCCTAAATTTGTGGATGAAGCACCACTTATAATGGTTGCATTTTTCAAAGCTTGTTCGATTTCTTTGATACGGACTTCAATTTCTCCTTGTTTTTGTCTTGCTGCATCATATTCCGCATTTTCTGACAAGTCACCTTGTGCACGCGCTTCTTTTAGATCCTCTAAGTTTTTGACACGGTCAACATTTTTTAAATGATCTAATTCCGCAACTAAACTATCATAACCTTCTTGCGTTAATTGAAGTTTTGAATTCATGAATCACACCTCTTTATTTTACATTTATTCTGTCACTTATTATACCAAAAATACAGATGAAATGCAAGGTTAAAAACTGCAAGTTTTAAAAAACTTATAGGTTTAAAAACTTTAAATGTTAATATTTTTTCTATTTGTTTTTATAAATAAATAAAAAGAATCCAATAATGTTAACATTGTTTTTACAAGCACATTTTACTCGTGTTTGTTATGTTTTGGATTCTTTTATTTGTTACGATAAAACTAAACGAACCATGTCATGCTTAGATACGCAAAAAGGAAGATAAAAATAAAGAATTTCAAGTGGATGAGGTGCTACTTCTACTTCTTCCTGTTTTTCATTCCACATTTTGTTCACAACAACTTTTGTTGGAGAAAGGGTTGGTCCAAAGAATTCTAGTTCATTTCCTACTTGAAAGTAATTTCTTTGTTGGAGCATGACATATCCATCCTTTGAATCTTCCTTTAAAGGAAAGAAATCAAGAACATATCCAACAAATTCTTTGGTGGGACGCTCATCTCGCTCAAACAATTGTTGTTCTAAAGTGACATCGCCACAAATAAAACCTGTAGAGGTATTTCTATTTTCCGCTTTCATGATTTCATTCATATATTTTTTTTCATCAATTTCTTTATTGGCTAAAATATCATCAATCAAATGACGATAGGTATTGACAATGGTTGCAATATAATATTCAGATTTCATTCTTCCTTCGATTTTTAAAGAATCAACACCAATAGAAAGAATTTCTTTCATATAAGACACCAAAGATAAATCTTTAGCTCCCATATGAAACGCTTCTTTTGGTGTATTTTCATTTTCATACAAAGTGTAATTCCAACGACAAGAATGAGCACATCCACCACGGTTGGCATCTCTATTCGCCATGTAATTACTTAACATGCAACGTCCTGAAATACTACTACACATCCCACCATGAATAAAAACTTCAAGCCCAATCGTTGTATGGAGTTTGATTTGTTTGATTTGTTCTAAATCGAGTTCACGAGCTAAAACAACTCTTTTAGCACCGAGTGACTCATAAAAAGAACAAGTTTT
>CANQVW010000066.1 GCA_947627395.1 uncultured Bacilli bacterium
AAATTCTACCATCCACAATATAATATACCTTATTTGTTTGTAAATCGACAGCAAAAACATCATCTAATTCTTTCATTAAAGGTTCATCGATATGTAAGCGACCTGCTGTATCAATAATGACTAAGTCATAATTCATTTTTTTGGCATAAGCAATTCCCTTGCTTACAATTTCTGTAACAGGGGTATTGGTTCCCATTTCAAAGACTTCAATTCCTAGTTGTTTCCCAACGGTTACTAATTGTTGAATAGCTGCAGGTCGATAAATATCCGCTGCAACTAAAAGTGGTCTCTTTTTATCTTGCTTTCTTAAGAAGTTGGCAAGTTTCCCACAATGTGTTGTTTTACCTGCTCCTTGTAAACCGACAAGCATGAAAACAGATGGGCCACCTGTAGTTCTATATTTTACAGGTGCCGCTTCTTCTCCCATTAATTTCTTTAATTCATCATGAACAATTTTGATGACTTGATCTCCGGGGGTTAATGATTTTAATATTTTTTCACCTAATGCTTGTTCTTTTACATCGGCAATAAACATTTTCACAACTTTATAGTTTACATCCGCTTCTAATAAAGAAAGACGCACTTCTTTCATCATTTCATCAATATCATTTTCTGTTAATCTTCCTCGTCCTGTTAAACGACGTAAACTCATTTGTATTCTTTCTGATAAACTTTCAAAAGGCATAATATTACTCCAAATTTTTTAATTTTTTTAGGAATGTTTTTAATTCCTCATTGGTTGTATTTTCATACGATTGACACAATTCTTGGTATTGTTGATACTTTTGATAAAATCCTAATTTTTCTTCATACATTTCTAATAATTGATAGGTTTTATGTAATTGATCAAAAACAGCATTACGACTCACTTGACAAAGTTCGGCAATTTCACTTAAAGATAAATCCTCAAAATAATATTGTTCAAAGTAAGATTGTTGCTTTGCTGTTAACAATTTTCCATAAAAGTCATATAGACTATTATATAAATTCTTTTTTTCTAATATGTCCATTTTTATTCCTCATTAGATTCTGAATCATCAATGATATCAGCAAATAAACCATAAACATATTTTTCAATGTCAAAATATTCAATATCTTCTAAATGTTCACCTAAACAAACAAATTTAATGGGGATATTGTACTTTTCACGAATGGCAAGTACAATACCACCTTTTGCAGTTCCATCTAACTTTGTAAGTACAACTCCACTTACTTCTGTTGCTTCAATGAAGGCTTTTGCTTGAACAAGTCCATTTTGTCCAGTAGTTGCATCAACAACAAGTAAAGTATCTTGTGGTCCACCTTCTACTTCACGTGAAATGACTTTTTTCATCTTTTCAAGTTCTTTCATTAAATTCACTTTAGTTTGTAAGCGTCCTGCTGTATCACATAATAATACATCATATTTTTCTTGTTTTGCAATTTTAATGGCTTCATAAATGACGCTCGATGGATCTGCTTTTTCAGCTCCAACAACAACTTTACAACCAACACGATCGGCCCAAATACTTAATTGTTCAGTAGCTCCTGCTCTAAAAGTATCTGCAGCAGCAATGATAACTTTCTTTCCTTCTTTTTTTAGTTTATAGGCCACTTTCGCAATCGTAGTTGTTTTTCCAACTCCATTGACACCCACAAATAAGTAAACACTCAATCCATTTTTATTTACACGTAAATTTGAATTGACAATTTCACCTTTTAAATAAATGTCAAACATTCTATCCACAATAATTGGTTGTAAATCAGCGGCATTGGTTATATTTTTAGTACGCACATCACTTTTTAATTCATCGATAAACTGAACAACTGTGTCCACGCCCATATCTGCCATAACAAATATTTCTTCCAATTCATCAAATAAATCTTCAGTGATTTGATTTTTTCCTTTAAATAAACTACTTAAACGAGAAAAAGCACCTTTTCTTGTTTTTTCCATTCCAATACGGTACTTTTTTGCTTCTTCTTTTTTTTCTTTATTCTTTTTAAATATACTAAATAAACCCATTTTTTTATCTCCAATATCTCAACTTATTATATCATAAAACGTCTAAAATTTAAACCTTTTTCAGAAGAATTTTAGAGTAGAAGTTTTCTTCATTTTTATTTTAAGAAAACTTTTAGAAAAAGAGACTTAGACGATGCTAAATCTCATTTTTTTGTGGTATTTCATTTAAACTTGTATAGGTTGTTTTACATACAGGATATTGATTGCAAGCATAAAATTTTTGTCCTTTGCTTCTTCCTCTTTTACTAATTCTTTCCACAATCATACCTGTTTCACAATTTGGACAGGGAATTCCCGTTTCAACAGGTGGTTCTGGAATTTCTTTTTTGGCTGTATAATGGCATTTTGGAAAATTACTACAAGCAATAAATTCACCAAATCTACCATTACGAATCAATAATTTATGACCGCATTCTGGACAAACTTCATCTGTTTCAATTGGATACATCCGAACCATATGTTCGTCAGCAAATTCTAACAAGGGTTTAAAATCCTTATAAAAAGATTCTAATTCCTTATACCAAACCATTTTCCCTTCAGAAATTTCATCTAATGCTTCTTCCATATCTGCTGTATATTTTATGTTAATGATTTTAGAAAAATATTCATCTAGTTTATCGGATGTTAAAATACCTTGAGCTGTAGGAATAAAAGCTTTTTTTTCCATTTTAACATAACTTCTTTGTTTTAATGTTTCCATGGTAACAGCATAGGTAGATGGACGACCAATTCCAAGTTCTTCCATTTTACGAATTAATCGTGCTTCTGTATAACGAAGGGGTGGATTCGTAAATTTTTGGTCGGTATGTAACTTAGGATCTTTAATTTCCTCACCGATCATAAATTCAGGCAAAGCTTTTTGGTCGTCGTTTTCATATTTACTATATACTTTTAAATAACCATCAAATAAAACTCTTTCTCCAGTTGCACCAAAAATATAGCCTTGATTTTCAATTTGTAATTTGGCTTCTTCAACAACAGCATTTTTCATTAAACAGCTGAGTGCACGATCATAAATCATACTATATATTTTATATTCATCTGCTGTTAAATAGGATTTGATAGATTCTGGTGTATAAGTTATACGGGATGGACGGATGGCTTCATGTGCATCTTGAATGTTTTTAGATTTCTTTTCTGATGTATGATATCCTTTATAATAATTTTCACCATACGTTTTGATGATGTAATTTCTTCCTTCATGAATAAATTCATCACTTAAACGAATGCTATCTGTTCTCATGTAAGTAATTAAACCAACACGCTCATTGCCAAGTTCAACACCCTCATACAAACTTTGGGCAATTTGCATGGTTTTTTTTGCATTGAAATTGTATTTACTGGAAGCCTCCTGCTGCAACGTTGAAGTAATAAAGGGAGGTTTAGCACTTTTCTCTCTTTTCTTTAAAATGATATCTTGAACAAAATAATGAGGACTTAAAGAATCTAAAATTGCGTTAGCTTCCTTTTCGTTAGAAATGGCGATTTTTCCATGAATATCCTTTTCTAACTGTGCTTTTATCTTTTTTCCCTTCTTGGAAAACTCAATGAAAATTTCCCAGTATTCTTCTGGTTTAAAGGCTTGAATTTCCTTTTCTCTATCTACAATTAATTTTAAAGCAACAGACTGAACACGCCCAGCTGATTTAGAACCAATCTTTTTTTGTAATAATTTTGAAAGACTAAAGCCAATAATACGATCTAATATTCTTCTTGATTCTTGTGATTTTACCAAATTTATATCAATATCACGACCATGTTCAATAGCATAAAGAACAGCATTTTTGGTAATTTCATGGAATACAATACGCTCATAATCTTTCTTTTCTAATCCTAGTGTTTCATATAAATGCCAACTAATTGCTTCACCTTCTCGATCAGGGTCGGTAGCTAAATATACTTTGTCACACTTTTTGACATCAGCTTTCAGTTCTTTCACAATTTGGTGTTTATCTTTCATGATTTTATACATGGGTTGAAAATGATTTTCAATATCAACACCATAACCACCATAACCTCGAGTTGTTAAGTCGCGAATGTGCCCTTTACTTGAAACGACAATATAATCATTTCCTAAATATTTTTCAATGGTTTTAGATTTTGCAGGTGATTCAACAATCACCAAATTTTTTGACATTTTCAAGAACTCCCATCTTCAGTTAAACTGAATCATCAATTGATTATATATTAAAAAAAGCAATTTGTCAAATAGATTAAATAAAAAAAGCGTATATTTATTTCTTTTTTTCGCTTAGAATATGAAATAAATTAGAAATCATGATTTTTTTATAGATATTTTGACAGAATAAATCAAGTTTTTTATTACAAATAAGAAATGAAAGAAAAAAGGGACTGTCCTATAAGATGGTCCACTTTCTTTGTTTAATGATTTTCATTATAAAAATAATTTTTTTCTAAAATTCTTTGTACAGGTGCAAAACTTTTTCTGTGATGAGGGGTAATGCCATATTTTTCAATTGCCTCTAAGTGTTGTTTTGTGACATAACCTTTATGTTTTTCAAATCCATATTGTGGATACTCTTTAGAAAGGTTTATCATATAATGATCTCTTTCAACTTTTGCAACAATCGATGCTGCTGCAATGGAAGCACTTAGTTGATCTCCATGAATAATGCTTGTATATGAAAATTCATCACTTAATGGCATCGCATCTGTTAATACATGATCTACTTTAGTTTTCATTTGACGGATACAAGTTTCCATTCCTTTTTTACTGGCTTGATAAACATTCAGTTCATCCACTTCCAAAACATCTATGTAACAAATTTGAACTTCAATGGCTTTTTTTAAAATTTCTTCAGACAAACGTTCTCTTTGTTTTTCTGTTAATTTCTTTGAATCATAAAGTCCTGGAATTGTTTCTTCATCAGGAAGAATCACAGCAGCAACAACTAAGGGTCCTGCCATAGGACCTCTACCTACTTCATCTGTACCTGCTATGACTTTATATCCTTCTTTTTTACATTGATTTTCATATTGATACATGTCTTGTAAAAGATTTTTTTTAAGTTGCATAGGTTGGCCTATCTAAAGTAATACGTCCTAATTTTAGACTTCTAAATTCATTTAAAATAAGGTCATATACTCTTTCGTATTCTATTTCATTTTTTTGAAGAAAATTCTTTGTACGAGCAATTTCATTTAAAATTTCTAAATTTTCCATTGTTCTAGGTAAATGATATCTTTTTTCCAATGATTCTGGATAATATTTCTTTAAGAAATCTAAGAAATATAGAATGACATCATCTTTATGAAATACTTGATCACGAATTGCTCCTGTTAATGCTAAGTGAAAAGCAAGGGTAGAATCTTGAAACTTAGGCCATAAAATACCAGGAGTATCTAATAATTCAATATCTTGATTAATTTTAATCCATTGTTGTGCTTTTGTTACACCAGGTTTATTCCCCACTAGAGTAGCTCTTTTACCCACAAATTGGTTAATGAAAGTAGATTTACCAACATTAGGAATTCCAACTACCATGGCACGTATTGGCCGCTCTTTCATCCCTTTTGTTTTTTCTTTCAAAATTTTTTCTTGTAAAAGTTCACGGCAAAGAGGAACAATTTGCGAAAAAGATGTTTTTTCAATAGAATCAATGAATAAATGAAACTTCTCTTTTTCTTGGAAATATTGATGCCATACTTGATTTAGTTTAGGATCAGCCATACTTGATTTAGTTAATAACAGAAGGCGCGGTTTCGCATGAAATCTTTCTTGTAAAAATGGATTGATGGAAGAAAGAGGAATTCTTGCATCAACCAATTCAAAAATGATATCCACTAATTTTACTTTTTCTTCCATTTCCTTTTCGGCTTTTGCCATATGACCGGGAAACCATTGAATCATTTTAATGACTCCTTTTTTTGATTTAACTTTTCCCAAGAAAAAAGAGATTGAATTTTGTGAGTTGCTTTTCCATAGATTTGCGATATATGAACCAATCCGAATTCTTCTGAATCGATACTTGTTGCTCGATTATCTCCTAAAAGTAAATACCAACCTTTAGGAATGATATAACTTCCATTTTCTTGTTTTGCTTTTTCTTTTAATTCTTCTGTTAATACAGATTCCAAATCGAAATCACGTGTATGAGGATTTGCAAATTCATCTTCTACTAATTCATCGTTGATGTATAATTGATGATTTTTAAAGTAAAATGTTTCTCCAGGTAATGCTATGATTCTTTTAATTAGTAATGTATCATTTTCTATACCTGAATATTCTTTTTGTTTTTGACAGTTGAATTCAAAAACAACAATATCAAAACGCTTAAAGGAAGAAGTGGGTTTAATTAAAACTTTCTCTCCATCCAAAAGTGTTGGTACCATTGAAGATTGATTGACTGTTGCTGGAAAGAAAACAAATCCAAAAATACTTTCAACAATCAATAAGGCATATAAAACAATTTGAAAATATTCAAATAAAGAAGTTGTGATTTTATTGATTTTAGATTCTTCAGGTTGCCTTGAAGCCACACATGCAAGGATGGTAAATGTAATTCCAATTATAAGAACAAGAATGAAGATCCAAAGGTGCATGACTTTTAGTAAAATTGGACGAAGAATGAAAAAAACAATCATAAAAAGTAAACATATCCAATTGACTAAAATACAAGTAAAAATCTTTTTTCTTCTTTTTAAATCTTCCATTACAAAGACTCCAAAATTTTTTCAAGGCCATTTAAATCTACTAAAACTTCTCTTGCTTTACTTCCTAGATTTCCTGATACAACTCCTAATTCTTCTAACTTTTGAATAATGCTTTGCATACGATTAAATCCGCATCCAAATACTTTTTGTAAAGCATTAATAGAAGCTGTTTGATTTTGAACAACATAAGTTGCTACTTCATCAAATAATTCATCATTTAGAGCATCATTAGAACTATCCGATCCAAATGTGCGTGATGTTAAATCTTCTTCAGTAAATAAATATTCAGCATCATAACTATCTTGAATGGAAGTAACTAAATTTTTAATTTCCATTCCTGAAATAAAAGCACCTTGAATTCTTCTTTCATTCCCTGTTTCATCACAATACAACATATCTCCATTACCCAATAGTTTTTCCGCTCCACCATGGTCTAAAATGATTTGTGAGTCAACTTGTTTTTGTACACGGAAAGCAATCCTTGTTGGAATATTGGTTTTAATTGTACCACTGATGATATTAACCGATGGTCTTTGTGTCGCAACAATTAAATGAATCGCTGCAGCACGTGCTTTTTGTGTTAATCGAAGGATACTTTCTTCAACTTCTGGTCCTGATGTTACCATTAAGTCAGCCAACTCATCAATGATGATGACAATGTATGGAAGATGTTTAATGGTAGGATCTTCAGCTTCACATTCTAAGTATTCGCTATATTTACTAACTCCTAAGGATTCAAATAAACGATAACGACTTTCCATTTCTTCTACAGCCCATCGTAAGGAAGCTGTAGCTAATTTAGGCTCTGTAATGATAGGGGTTGCTAAATGAGGAATATTTGCAAACTTAGAAAATTCAACTCTTTTTGGGTCCACTAAAACAAGTTTTACATCATCTGGATGAGCTTTGTAAAGGATTGTTGAAATGATGGCGTTAATACAAACACTCTTACCAGAACCAGTTGTACCAGCAATTAATCCATGTGGCATGCTTGATAAATTCAAATAAACTGGCTTTCCTGAAATATCCATTCCAAGAACAACATTCATTGGATTACCATCATTTAAAAATTCTTTATTATCTAAAATATCTCCAAAATAAACCATTTCTCTTTTTATATTGGGAACTTCCAAGCCAACGGCAGCTTTTCCTGGAATTGGAGTTTGAATACGTAGGCTAGTTGCTTCCAAATTTCCTTGTAAATTTTCTTGAATTTGGTTCATTTTGATATATCTAACACCTGGGTCCAATTGAACTTCAAATTGAGTTACTGTTGGACCTTTTGTGAAATGAACAACACGTCCACCAATACCAAACTCTCTCATGGTTTCATCGATAATATCTCTTTGTCTTTGAACTTCACTCATATCTTCTACTTGATCTTTTGGTTTTCTCTTTAAAACAGAAATTGGTGGAGCAACATATTTTCCTTTTTTCTTACCAACAGGCTTCTTTTGTGACTCTCTTCTTGTTTCCAAATTAACTCTTGCTGCCCTTTGTATAGGTTCTTCTTTTAAA
>CANQVW010000067.1 GCA_947627395.1 uncultured Bacilli bacterium
TATTACTTTCTTCTCCGCCATAAGCTGAGCTATAATCGTTACTTGCTGCAGTAACTAAAGAAATTCCTGCTTCTTCAATTTTATTGTAAACTGAATTTAAGTAATCATTATCTTCTAAGTAAGAGAATCCACAAGAAGATCCTAATGACATGTTGATGGCATCGACACCTAAAAGAACTGAATCTTCTAAGGCTGCAAGAATATCTTCTTCTTTTGCACCTGTTACTAAATCACCAAATACTTTCATTAAAACAAGTTGTGTATTGACAGCTACACCTGTAATGACATCATCTTTACCGCCAATGATTCCTGCAACGTGTGTTCCATGTTCAGAGTCAAATGGAGCTACATCTGGATCTTTATCTGCATAATCATAAGCATAAGGAATTTTAGTATTTACATAAACATCTTCTACTTTCATTCCTGCAGTAAAGGTACTTGCTTTTGTATTTGCTAATACTTTGCTTACGTCTTCTTTACTGATCATTGGATGTTGTGGCATATTTTGAAATACAGTATGATGAATATCAAATCCAGAGTCAAGGATGGCAACAGCTGTATTTTCTCCATCGTAAGTAACACTTGAAGAATTGAAAATACCTGTTTCATAAACATCAACGATGTTTTCAACAGCTTCATAGCTACTTCCGCTTGTTGAAGTGGCTAATGGTTGAGCATACACTTCAGAAATAGATATTTTTTCAGCAAGTCCTGCTTTCACTAATTTCTTGTAATTACCAAAAGTAGTGGATGCAGAAAAACCATTAAATAATGTCGTATAGGAATGGTTTTGAGAAAATATCAATCCCTTTTTAACAAGCTTTTTAGCAAGATTATTTTGTTCATTAATCATGGATTGAGCATCAATCTTTGCAACTTGACTTTTTGCATATTCTGCTAATGTTTCAAATCCCAATGAATTATCAAAATAATCATCAGCTAATCCTGATGCATTTAGTGTGATGATAACACTAACTTCATCTGAATCTTCTAAGCCTTGAATATCATATAGTAAACTAGGATTCAAATATTTTGCATTATCTGTAACTTGAGAAATTAAATCTGCTTCTTGCAGATTTAAGTGTCTAATCTGTGAGTTCTCTTTTTCTTCACTGACAGATGCACGTGAAACATTGCATCCAGTTAAAACGACTAATAATACTGAAAACAATAACAAAATTCGTCTTACTTTTTTCTTCATTTTTTTACCCCTTTACTATTTTTTTAGCACAAATTTAAGTAAATCATAATACTTTAATATTAAAGTTTACTTAAATTTATGTTAAAAGATAAAAAACACTACATCTATAAACCGCAACAATGAGCACTCCTTATTTTTTAAATAAGGAATGCTCAAAGATAGGTTTTTACTAATTTGAATACATTATTTTATTGTTTAGTGTAAGCACCGTTAGCCAATACATCATGACTTGAAATTTGAGCATTTTCAATGCATTGCAATGAACTGTCCTCCATTAATTGTACTTTTATAGTTGGGCTATTATATGAACTATAAAGAACAACAATAGTAAATGTTTGAGATTCAGCATCAAATGTATAAGTTATATCTAATTTTGTTTCACCATACCAGTCAAAGCAAATCGTACCTCCTCCAAGTCCATCAAGATCAATCCAGTATACATCACTATATTCATATCTTCCTTGATATCCATCTGTTTCCACCATATCATATGTTGTTGATGAATTGATTTGAATTGGGAAGGAGTCTCCACCTTCAACATTAATACTAACAATACCTGAATTTTTTGTCGTATATGTAGCAGCTTTTCCATCTACTGTTGCTTTTCCTTCTTCTTTAAGTTCAATAGATCCCTTTTCACCAGTATAAGTTCCTAGTTTAATCCATGTACTTTTTTCAGCTACATAACTAGAACCACTATGGCTACAGGATAGATATCCATTGATTAATTGGAAGTCAGCATCAGAATATGACCATTTAATTTGAATTAAATTTTCTTCTGTTACTGTATAAGTTAGATCATATGTACTATATGAGCTTTGTTTAATTTGACCAGCACCAAATCCATCAAGGCTAACCCATAATTCACCATTAACATATTTACCAATATATTCATCTGGTTGAAGAACTTGATAAGTATCTTCTTCTAAAGTAATATTCAATATTTCATTGCCTAATGATATTACAATATTGCCAGTTGTAGATGCCTTGTATGTTGCAATCGAATTTCCAACAATTGCAGAACCAAATCCATCTAAAGTAATATTTCCTCTTTCACCAGTGTAAGTTCCTTTTTCAGAACCAGCTAAAACTAATGAATTACCATAATTTGAAAGTGAAACTTTAGCTTCAAGAAGGACGTCACCATCTTGAACAACTGTAATAATTGAGTCATTTGCTATTGGAGCACTTGTATATACACTTACTTGACCTTTAGATTCATTATCTTCAACCCAATAATAAGTAGATAGACCATTTGAAGTGAATTCATATAAGTAGCATGAAGTACCATCCTTAGTAACTGAGTAAGATCTTACAGAATCTGCATCAACTTTAAACATTAAAATAGTACTATAGCCAGTGCCTTCTATTAAGACATCACCATAAATTCTAGCTGTAAAAGTCCAATATGGATGGTTTTCTATATCATATGAATATTCAATACTTCCATCATTATTGATTTTCCAAGTACCTTCATATTTTTCTTCTGAATAAGTACCCTTTGTATATTCACAAGTTCCATTTGCTCTTAAATTAACATAACGAAGATAACCATAATGGCTTAGGTCATAATAATATATTCCAACTTCTTCTCTACCTGCATACAAAACTGGCAATACAGTTACATAACAGCTTCCTTCATATACATAGCCACCATCTTCATAATAGAATGTAACAACATATATTCCATCTTTAGTAATATCAAGACCACTTAAATCATACCATTCTGGATTTAATGAAATTGTTTCAACTGCATCACTATTCATTTGTTCAAGTTTAAAGATATCTTCAACTTTAAACTCATCACCAACGTACATTTCTTTGTCAGTTATAGTTAATCTCTTGTTTATAAGAGTTTCACGAACAAGTGTTTTAATGGATGAGGATGCTAATGAAGGTGTTTCTCCATCTTCTGCTGCATCTACTTTTTCATAACTCATAACATTTAAATAGTTATCGCCATTTGTTAAAGATAATTTTAACAAGAATTGTTCATCTTCAGATGCATTGTAAGTGAATGTTACAACTTTATCTGCAACTTCATATTTTGCAAATACATCACCAGTTGTAAATACTCCATGAACTCTTGCATATCCATTTCCAAAGAAGTCAATGTAATATGAAGTTGTACTTCCTGGAACAGAATATTTTCCTTTTAATTCATCTGTGTCTTGTAAAACAGTATATGTATAAGTTTCAACATCTAATTTCACAATGTAACATTTAAATTCTTGTTGATATCCTGTACCTGTGTATAATAGATAATATTCATCTAATTTTTGCATTGTATATTCTTTGGTCTTATTGATAGTTACTTTATTTGCACCATAGAATTTAATGTTTCCTTCACCACCACTATAAACACCAATTCCTTCTACTTTTACTTCAGTATAAGTTTTAGCATCTAAGTCTAAAGAAACAACAAGGATATGTTCAGCTCCTTCTAAATCTTCCCATTGAATCATCCAATTGTCATCTAATTTAGAATAAGTAACACCAAAAATATGTTCAGCAACAATTTTATCACTTTCTTCAACAGTAATTTTTCCTTCACCATCGAAGGTTAATTTTCCATAATTACCTGTATAAGTTCCCGCTTCTGATACAACTTCTATAGGAGTTTCTTCACCTTGAGTAACTTTTAAAGTTAATGCTTCAGCACTTCCATCAAATGTAAATGTAAATGTATTTTCACCTAATGTAACAGTAGCTGTTCCAACTTCAAGCAATTTTCCTTCAACTATTGGATTCACATAATAAGTAACGATTCCGTAATAAGTTTCATCCCAACCATAATAATCTTCTTCAGAGTTTGTTACTTTGTATTGACGAATAACATCAACTGTTACTTCACCCTTTGTTAGGCGAAGGCAAATAAATTGCATATTTCCAATACGTTCTAAAGAAGTATTGCCATTTAAATATCCTGTTAATGTGGTAATAGTATAAGAATCAACATCTTCTGTTTTAACAAAAGCTGCACTTCTCTTACCATCCTCTTCTTCACTTGCCGATGTAATCGTAAGCACATCTTGATCTAAAGCTAATTTGCAAGAAATGCTTGTTGTTGTTCTACTTGTTTTTAATACCCAATTTCCTTCTTCATCTTTTAAAACAAATCCACTTGTAGAACCAAATTTAGCAGCACCAGTTGCTTCAATGTTGGTTGTTATAACTGTAGATTTATCTATACTTGTCCAGTTATTTACAAGTTCATTTGAATTTGCTTTAATCTTTAATTCCAAAGATGTTTCGTTATATGTGCAAGTTACTGTATAAACGCCCTCAGCTAAAGACGCTTTAATCATCTCTGATGACACAGGAACCTCAGCAACTGCTGATGTTTCAGTATCATATTCAGAAACCTTAAAGAAACTTGTGAAATCATCACAACCTTCAAACACCTGTAAATCATCTGAATTATATACAGCATCAACTGCGATGTCAGGTTTAATAATAACGACCGTTTCAAATGAGAATTCTCTATCATCTAAAGTAAAGTCAAGAGTTAATGGATATTCACCTGGTGTGCCAAATTGAATATCATGAGTTAATGTATATTCAACCTTTGTTTTTCCTTCAGGAATTTCAGTTTCAGTATCGCCTTTTGCAACAAATACAAATGGGCTACTACTTGTAGTAATACTATTACCATTAATTCTAATGGAGAATATATCACTAAGTAATTTTTCTTTAATTAAAGTTTCATCTGTTAATTGACTTACATAGAATGATCTAGAGGAATCACTTGTTTTAGATTCTGTTGCAGCATATTGATGTATTACATAGTTAACAGCTTCTTCAAACAATACACCATTAACAATAAATGAAAGTTTTGCTGTGTAATTTCCAGTTAAAGCAGTATTTGCCAAATCGAATTGAACATCTGTAGTAAACATACCTTCAGTAACTGGGATTTGTTTTCCGTCAACAAATACTTCAAATAAACTATTCATATCGAACATATTGTTGTTTTTATAAACATTTGCATCTTCAATATGATTTCCTAATGGGCAGTTAATAGTAACTTCTGGAAGAACATTTACAGTTGCTTTGGCCGTGTATGTTTTGCCAAAACGTTGATAAGATGCAGTTAATTCATATTTACCAACACGGTTAATATTAAAGTTCCCACTAATTAAATTCGTTGGTTGTTCTTGTTTTTCAGAACCAATGTAAAGAGTAAAGATATCTTTATAATTGAAATCTTCATCACCTTTTGTAACAACTAATAAATCTTGATTAACATCAATGGTAACTTGACTATCATTAACAATCTTTAAAACAGATGTAGCTGTATGACCTTCATATGTTAAAATGATGGTGTATTCACCAACTTCAGGTGCTGATGCATTGTATCCGCCCATGGATGTAATCATTCCATTGGTTACAGTTACATCTTCACCATTATCTTTAATTTTGAATAAAGGTTTCATATCGTAATTTACGGCATTACTAATTTCAACAATTGCATTTGTTCCTTGAACTTCAATTGTTCTAGTTACAATGTGAGATTCAATAACTTCAACAGTAGAAGTTATGGTATGATTTTTATAAGTTAAAGTAACTGAATAAGTATCAACTTCAGCTTTAAATCCTCCATCGTCAATCATGGCATCTGTAACTTCAACAGTTTCTCCAGCTTCTTTGATTGTAAATAAAGTTTTTACATCAAATGTTGTTACTTCAGTTTTTTCAAGTACAACATCTTTACTTGTTAAACTGATTTCAACTTCTTTTGGAACTTCAACTTCTGTTGTAAATGCTTTTACAACTTTAACTGTTGCAGTTGCTTGATAATCACCATATGTAAGAGTAATGGTATATTCTCCTTCTTCGGCTTTGAAATCACCTTTATTAATCATGGCATCTGTCACTGGAACAGTTTTGCCATTTTCTGTAATTGTAAATAATGTCTTTAAATCTAAAGACGCTACTGTAGCCACCTCAACAACTTGGCTCTTACTAGAAATATTTACTTCGTTTGTAATATTTTCTCCAGCAACTTTTACTTTGCTTGTTGCTGTTTGTTCTTTATATGTAAGTGTTACGTTATATGTTCCCACTTCAGCTTTGAAATTGCCTTTATCAATCATCTCATCAGTTACTGTTACTTCTTCTTTATTTTCTATAACAGTAAATAGAGTTTTTAAATCAAGGCTTTCAGCTTCTTCAACAGTCACTTCAACATTTGAAGCAACAATGCTGATGCTTGTAGATGAATCACCAGAGCCATCACACGCAGCAAGTGTTAACCCAAAGGAACACAGTAGCAAAAAAACTAGCAAAAATTTTTTAACTCTCATTTTCTTCTCCTTTTCAGTTAAATTATAGCAGACGCTCGATTTTTGAATCCTTTTCTACTATTATGCATATTTTAACATACCTTTTGTCAAAAATCAATTAAATATTTTTCCAATTTAAGGTTAAAAACGAATTTTTGTGATGAAAACGCTTTTTTTGATATTTCCTCAAAGTAGTGTTTTTAAATGATTATTTCCGAAAGAAAAAGAGCTAACCTATAAGGCCAACTCTTTTTTTGACATTGAAAACACGCCAATTTAACACATAATAAAAATCAAAATGATGAATTATCTGCTCAAAAATTCTTAATAAATCTTTTTAAAAAAATTATATAAATTATCCTATAAATTGAATAGATTTTATATATTTTTAATTAGTAAAATGACAAAGATTTAGTTAATATCTATTCTAACTCAAAATCTCTATAGAAATTATCCATGTATAAAAGGGTCTCACCTAGCAAGACCCTTTATCTATGATTGGTTCAATAATATTAAATGTTTTAAAGATTTTCTTCTGTATACTTGAAATTTCTGTTAACATTGACAATTTTTCTGAAAATTGTACTTTAGACATTTTTTGCATTTCTTTGTTTGTCTGTTTCTTCTATTATTTTATTGTATATCAATATTTTAATTATCAAATTCTTTTTTAATTTTTGAATATTATTGATTATTCGATTCTCTATTTTGTTTTTTTATCATCATCCTACATGATGTGATAATATACTTTTTCTTCTTTATCTTCATCTTGATCTTTATATGCTATACATTTTGATGGCTTTTTAATTGTTTTTCTTACTAAATCTACTTTCTTTGTGGCTATTGCACTTTTAAATAGGATTGCAATTGTAATAAGCGAGTTAAACAAAAAGGATTTTTTGAAAAATTTTGTGATTTTATGCTTTTGTGTCAAAAAATAAAAAATAAGTGTGAATAAACTTTTTTCTAATCACACTTTTCTTCCCATTTTCCTTCTAGTATAATGATAAGTTTTAATTTAAATCATCTAAAAAAGAAAACAATATCATGATGATATTATCAATGAATTCGTCTTGCTACTGAAGCTTTTAATGATCTTAGAATATGTATAATGAATAATTATTTTAAACTAGGTAAAGACGAATTTAAGGGTTCATTTAATGAATATGCCTTATATGCAAATGTTCTTAAAAAGAATTATAAATTACTTCTAGCAAATAAATATTCTAACTTTGAAACTGCTAAGAAAGATATTCTTGAATGGTGTGAAGAAGTTGAAAAATCAGAACACAAATTAAACAACTTTTATAAAATTACATCAACGCACAAAAACAAGGATTTCTAATAGTTTCATTGAAGATAAAATAACTTTGTTAAAGTTATTAAGAGAATAGGATTTGATAATACGATCTGATAAATCATTTAAAAACCAATTAAAATAAAAAGATAATTTAAATTAAAAAAAGGACTATTTCATATCAATAAAACATTGATACGATAAGTCCTATTAAATTTTCTGTCTCATTATGGTTTTTGGGCACAAAACCATAATTTTTTGAAGAATCACAATAATTAAGCGGTGGAATTTCTTCCGTTACCTGTTTTTTTGCGTATAATTTCAATAACTTTCAAAGGATGGAGACGTCTTCCGTTTTACTGCCGGGCTGTATGTAACCGATGAGTCCTTCCATCGTCAGCTCGCCC
>CANQVW010000068.1 GCA_947627395.1 uncultured Bacilli bacterium
ATTTATACAGATATTAACCCTAGAACACATACAAGAAGCTGCATGTCATGTGGTTACAAGGGTGTTGAATCTCATAGATACGCAGAAAGAAAATCAATCTTAGACAAATTTATATGTACAGAATGCGGTTATGTTAGCGATTTTGGATATATCGATAGTATTGGTGATGAAATTGAATAAATATTTAATTTCAGTTAGTGAATTAGTCAAAAGAACAGGAATTGGTGTTGAGAGACATCAATTCTTTTCCTTTCTTTTTTACGAAAACTCATTTAATTCTTTTCATTTTTTTTATTCCGTGATATAATAAACATATATCAAAAGGAATGGTGAAGAGACTGTGCATGAAAAATGCTTCAATAGAATTTATCAAGAAATAAAATATTATGCAACTTATGATCAAGTCATAGGAAAGGAAAGAATTCTTTCTTTTTTAACAACTTTAAAAGAAAATATATTTCAAATCATTTCAAAAAAAGAACAATTAACATGGGAAGAAATCTTAGTTCATTATTTTTATTCTCATACCAATGGTCAAGGAGAAATCGTTTCTTTAGAAGTTTCCTCAAAACAACAAAAAGACATTGCATGTTTTCTTCCATTTTACCAATCCATTCGTAAACAATTTATTACACAATTATTTAAACACAATGATCCTCTTTATTTCTTAGATGTGGATAATACATTGACAGATTATGCTGTCTTAAGTCCTGAAAAAGTTCATTTTATTTCCAACTGGAATAAGAAAAAGAATATTATCTTAAGTACAGGAAAAGCTCCCTTTGCCATTCAAGATGTTATTCATGAATGTGCATTGGAAGATAATTACTATTCATGTTTAAATGGATCTATTGTTGCACATCAAGATGAATTAATCATGGTTGCGAAAATTGGTGAAGTGAGTCAATATTTAATTGAACAATTAAATCAAACAGATATGACTTATATTACTTACTATGAGAACATCATTCATATTGTGAAGGAATTAACAGAAGAAAACATTGCATTGTTAAAGAAATATAGTGAATGGCATATTGATCCAAATCCTGAAGTGGACTATGGAAGAATTGTGAAAATCATGGTATTTATTTTAGATGATCATTCAGAAAAATCAAAAAAACAAGAAGAAATTGTGCAAAAGATGATTTCTCCCTATCCAAATTTAATTTGTGTTCGAACAGCTTATCATTGTTATGAAATCTTAGATGTTACTCAACATAAAGGAAACACAGTCAAAATCATATCAGAAATGATGGGAAAATATTACCGTTCGTCTGTAGGGGTAGGAGATAGCATGAACGATTTACCAATGTTAAATTATGTTGGATTTCCTTATATGGTTTCTAATGCAAGTGATGAATTACAATCTTATCAATTTGAAATTCCTGAAGGTTCTAGAGATATTGATATTGTAAATGTACTAAAAAAATATGATAAGTAGGTGAAAACATGAAACTTTCTAATTCTGAAAAAATATCGATTGCATCTATTGTAGTTACGATAGTTATTGCCATTTTTTCTCAAGATTTTAATCCAATTATTACAAGAAGTGTTTTACTCGTTATTGCATTGCTTATGATTGGTTATCTTATTTATTTATTAATCATTCGTTACAAGAAAAGTAAGTCCTTAAGTAATGCAGCAGTTATTGCGAAAGCTGATGAATACATTCAATATTTAGAAAATTTAGTAGAAGCGAATGATCGTAGATTATCTAAATTAATGGGTGTATCTTCTTTGAAAATGACAGAAAAAATTAATAAGAAAATCCTTAAAAGAACAAAAGGAAAAATCATTGATTTAAATCAAGATGATTTAGAAATTAAAAAATTACTAACATCTTTAAATCAAGAATTTGCTTTCCAATTTGATGAAAGAGAAGAAAAAAGAAAACAGCTTATATTAAAAGCATCTAAAAAAGTAGACTTAGAAACATCTTTTAAAATAGCGGAAAAAATCATTAAGCATAGTTTAAAACTAGAGCGTATCCTACTACAAATTGAACAATACAAATTACGTATTCGATTAGGTAAATTCATAATTAAGTATTCCCTAAATGATTTTGAAATTATTAAAGCCTATATTGATTTTATTGGTTGGACAAATATTTTAATTGGTGAAAATAAAGCGGGTATTCAAGCTATTTCTCAAGGAATTCGTATCATTGAAGCTAAAATTGGAACTTCAAATGAAATTCCAAAGGGAATGGATGAAGAAACTTATTATCAATATAAATTCTTAAAAGCTAGAGCTTTAAGACATTTAAGTACAACTTATTATAGTTACAAAAAGAATGAATTTAATGAAGAAGAGCTAAAAGCATGTTTTGAAATCTTAGATGAAGAAAATTTTAAATCTTATTATTTAAAGCATTATCCAAATATGTATTATAAAACGAGAATTGGTTTAGAAAACAATGCTTTGCTTTATAAGTTTTATCAATATCAAGAAAATAAAAGACAAAATCTTGGTGGAAGTTTTGATTATAAAAGTGCTATTGAAATCATTAATCAAGATTTAGAAATTATTCGTCATATGCCTATTGAAGAACAAGACCGTCATCGTATTATCAAATTAACCGTATTCAAGAATCAATTGCTTCGCTCGGAAAATAGTAGAAATAATCAATTGTTAGATCAAAGAGATTTTAAAGAAGGATTAGGGGAAGTTAGAAAAATATTTAATTCTAATATTTATCTAGATGATGCATTAGAAGTATTTGTTGATGAAGCAATTCAGGATCTATATGATGATATTAGAAATATCTTTGAAGAAGAAAAATAGAAAAGGTGATTGAAATAACATCATCTTTTTTTATTCTAAAACAAGATAATTTAGAATATAATAATGATAAAAAAAGGAGCGTTTTCAACAAATGTTTTCATAAAACAAAAAAAAGTAAAAAAAAATATACGAAAATGCTTTCATAAAAAAAGAAAACGTGTTATAATATTGTTGTGTAGCATTGACAAATTTTATGGGAAGGAAAGATTGAGTGATTAAAAATGTCAATGTGATGTCACTCAAGGGTCTAAAAAATGAAAAAAAGTTTAAAAGTATTTATTTTAGTGTTAATGCTTGGACTTCTTTGCGTTGTTGTTGGATGCTCTGGAGGAGAAGCTGGGTCAACTAAAATAATCATCACTGGTGAAACTACAGGTGTTGTTGGCGAAGAACTTACTCTTTCGGCAAGAATTTCTCCACAATCAAATGAAACAATTACTTGGGCATCTAGTGATGAATCAACAGCAACAGTTGCTGAAGGTGTTGTTTCTTTATTAAAAGAAGGAAACGTAACTATTACAGCAAGTGCTGCAGGTGTTAAAGGAGAAGTCACAATTACTATAAAAGCTGCTCCAGTTAAAGCTACTTCTGTTAGTATTACTGGTGCTACAACTGTAGCTGTTGGAGGAAACATACAATTAACTGCAACAGTTGCTCCAGATACAGCAACAAACAAAGCTGTTACATGGAAATCTGAAAACAATGGTATTGCTGTTGTTGATGATAGTGGTAAAGTTACTGCTAAATCTCTTGGAACTGTAAAAATTTTTGCTGAAGCTGATGGAGCTACAGGTGAACATGTAATTACTGTAACAGGAACTACTACATTAGAAATTGTCTCTAGTGCTGAAACAAATGAATTAGGAATTCATGAAACATGTCAATTAGAAGCAAATGTTGTTCCAGTTACAGCAGGAGAAGGAAATAAACTTGTATGGCGCTCAAGCGATGAATCTATCGCAACTGTTACACAAGAAGGAATTGTTACTGGTGTCGCTGCTGGTAAAGTTGTTATTTCTATACATCTTGGTTTATTATCTGCAGAATATGAAATGGAAATTAAATATTATCCAGTTGAAGATATTTTAATTACTGGATCAGTAGATATTCCACGTGATTCAACCTCAACTTTATCTGCTGAAGTTCTTCCTGAAAATGCAACATATCCTACTGTTACATGGTCAAGTCAAGATGAATCCATTGCTACAGTTGATCCTGTAACTGGTGAAGTTTATGGTGTTAGTGATGGAGATGTAGTTATTGTTGCTACTGCAGACAAAATGAAAAAAGAAATCACAGTACATGTTTTATTTACTCATGTTCAATCTGTTACAATCACAGGAGATTCTACTGGTGAAGTTGGAAGACCTATCCAATTAACTGCCACTATTACACCAGAAAATGCAACTGATAAAACAGTTGTTTGGAGTTCAAGTGATGATAGTAAAGCAACTGTTGATCCTGAAACTGGAGAAGTTATGGGTCTACAAGAAGGAGAAGTTGAAATCATTGCAACATGTGAAGGAAATGTAACTGCTCGTCATAAAATTACTTTCACTGTTCATGTATTACAAAAGAAATTAACCATTGGTCAATCACACTTCAATCTTGGCATTTGGAGTGCTGACTATACAAATAATGTTTTAGTTTATGACAAAACATTTAGTGGAAGTAGCACAAGTTTATATGTCGACAGAGTTGGTATTGATTACGATGAAACTTCAAAACAATATGTAGTTACAGAAGTTTTAAAGAGTGGTGTTGCTGATAGTGCTACAATTAAAACTCATGATTATTTAATTACTATTGCTGAATCATCTAGCATTTATAAAACTTACAATTTAGCTGCTACTATTGAAGTTGGTTGTGGAGTTAAATTACCTCAAAATATTAACTTCGTTCCAGTAAGTGCTACAAACGAAAATATAGTAGAAAATATCGGAATCGAATTTTATGATAAGCTAGATCCAATGTTCTTACCAGCAATGGAATTATATGTAGCTCAAGTTGGCGAAAATTATTATACTAAGATTTCTGATGCTGTTGCCGCATTAGCTGCTGGTAGCACATTAAAAATCGGTGCAACAAAGATTTCTGATGCATTTGCTATTGAATTTGATAATGTTGTAATTGAATCAGCAGATGCTGCAAGAAAAGGTAACATTGCAAATAAGATTTCATTAAAAGATGGTATTAAAGGTGTTAAGATTCAAAACTTAGAATTCACAGGATTAGGTCAAATTGAAGCTACAGGTGTTGTTGAAAACTTAACATTTACAGGTAATAACGTTCATGATATTACAATTGAAGGTGGAGAGTATACAACTTCTAAACGTTTTGATCAACAAGGATTCCTTCATTTATGGAAAAATGATGCACATGATTCTTTAAGAGGATTAACAGTTACCAATAATACATTTACAAATTTATCTTGCTTTGCATTAAGCTACAGAGGTGCACATCAAGATTATACAATTTTAATTGATAAGAATGTATTTAAAAATATGGCACTTGGTGCAGTTAAGCAAGAAGGTGGATTCAATGCAGGTAAATTAATCATTACCAACAATGAATTCACTAATGATGATACAACAGTGGGATACTGCTCAATATTATTCCGTCAAATGGGAAGTGCTGCTGGCGTAACACATGAAATAGTTATTGAAAACAATACATTTACTAATATTGGTAAAGATTTCACAGATCTTGCAGGTTACGGAGGATCAGCTGCAATTGTTTCTGGAAGTTACCAAGAAGCTAAAACTTCTATCTTAAATATTAAGATTCGTTTCAATAGCTTTGTTGGATGCACAAATGGTGTATATCTAAGAGACAATGGTGGAACTGCTGATATGTGGGTTTCTCAATCATCATACAATCTATTCAAAGATATTAAAGGTTATATCTTTGGTGGAGATGCATCTGGAAAGAGAAATGCATTAGATCATAATGTATTCTTAGATGCTGAAGGAACTGCATTAACAGATGAAGTTCTTGCTACTAAGCTTACTAATATCAAAGAAAACACTGATGTATTCGCAACAGAAGAAGAATACAAAACAGCTGTTGAAACAGTGAAAGCAGCTGAAAACGGAGAAGAAAGCGAAGGAAATAGCGAAGCTGCTCCTGCTGAATAATTGCAAAATAGGGTGTATCGTATCTCACGATGCCCCTTTTTTCACATTTATTCATAGAACTTTAATTTCTAAAAATTTGCGTCTAAACCGCTTACATTCAAAAAATAATTTACAAACATAGAAACAAGTGATATAATGAAAATGTCCAATTAATCTATATTTATATCTTAAATAGACATTGGAAGAATAGGAGTATATATGAAAAATAAGTATTTATGTGATGTTTATGAAACAGTCAAAAAAAGAAATCCAAACGAAAGTGAGTATCTTCAAGCTGTATATGAAGTACTTGCCTCTTTAGAAGACTATGTCAATGAGCATCCTGAACTTGAAAAAAATGGTGTATTGGAAAGATTTGTTGAAGCGGAGCGTTTTATTCAGTTTAGAGTTCCTTGGGCGGATGATCAAGGAAAAGTCCAAGTGAATCGAGGCTTTAGAGTTCAATATAATTCCGCGATTGGTCCATATAAAGGTGGAATTCGTTTGCATCCATCTGTAAATGCCAGCATCATTAAATTTTTAGGTTTTGAACAAACTTTAAAAAACTCCCTAACTGGTCTTCCAATGGGTGGAGGTAAAGGTGGAAGTGACTTTGATCCAAAAGGTAAAAGTGACGGCGAAATCATGCGCTTTTGTCAAAGTTTTATGACAGAACTATATCGTCACATTGGTCCTGATACAGATGTTCCAGCAGGTGACATCGGAACAGGAGCAAGAGAAGTAGGATATATGTTTGGACAATATAAAAGAATTAAAAATGAATTTACTGGAGTATTGACAGGAAAAGGACTTAGTTTTGGGGGCTCTCTTGCACGACCTGAAGCAACAGGATATGGTGTATGTTACTATACCAATAAAATGTTAGAAGTAATGATGAAAACTTCTCTAGCAGGAAAGAAAGTTATTATATCTGGCTCAGGAAATGTAGCAATTTATGCATTGCAAAAAGCAACACAACTTGGTGCAACTGTAATTGCCATGAGTGATTCATCAGGATATATATATCAACCTAAAGGCATTGATTTTTCCTCAATCCGTGAATTAAAAGAAGTAAAACGTCAAAGAATTAGTGAATATCTTTCTTATGATAAAGAAGCAATCTATGAAGCAAATCCAAAAGCCATTTGGAAAATTCCATGTGATGTTGCCTTACCTTGTGCAACCCAAAATGAATTAGATTTAGATTGTGTTAAAAAACTTGTTGAAAATGGATTAATAGCATTAGCAGAGGGTGCAAACATGCCATGTACATTGGAAGCTACAGAATATTTGATTGAACATCATATCCTTTACGGACCAGCAAAAGCTGCAAATGCAGGAGGTGTCATGGTTTCAGGATTTGAAATGAGTCAAAACTCTATGCGCTATGCTTGGACATTTGAAGAAGTCGATCAAAAACTAAAACATCAAATGGAACAAATATTCTTAAATGTTTACGAATGCAGTAAACATTATGGCAATGCTTATGATAGTGTTAAAGGAGCCAATATTACAGGTTTCAAAAAAGTTGCTGAGGCCATGATTGCCCAAGGAATCGTATAATTAAAATTTCAAAATCAGCCTAAAATTTTCCCTTGAATCGTTTTTTAAAGATGAAATGTAAAGTTATTTTAGTTTAAATTGTTTTAAAAGAATGCCAAATATCAAAAAGAGGAAGAAATATGAAAAATTTCATTCAAAAAAAATATCAAAAAGAAATTGAATCTGGATCTATGCTTGAAGCAAGTAAACTTTTAGAACAATATGACCATGTCATAAACTTTTCTATTGGTGATCCAGATTTACCAACACCGCAAATTGTTTTAGAAAAAACAAGTCATGATTTATTTCAAGGGTATACACATTATACACATCCATTAGGAATGATCGAATTAAGACAAGAAATTCAAAAAGAATTTTTAGAAGAATTTCAAGCAAAAGTAGAAATTCCTGAAATTATTGTTACAACCAGTGCAAGTCATGGATTATTTTTAGCATGTTCTGCACTCATTGATCCAGGAGATGAATGTATTGTCTTTGACCCGTATTTCACATCCTATGCTCAGGTTGTATTCCATTGTGGAGGTAAGCTAGTATCTGTAGCGACATTTGAAGAAGAAAATTTTAAAGTCAAAGAAGAACGATTAAGAGAAGCCATCACAGAGAAAACAAAAATCATCATTGTAAACACACCATGTAATCCAACAGGAGCGGT
>CANQVW010000069.1 GCA_947627395.1 uncultured Bacilli bacterium
GGCATTAGGTCTTTTTTGTGGGGTTATGTTATGCTTTATTGGGCTTGCATCTTCAAAGTTTCTTTTAAAATTAATTAAAACTCCCGATGAAGTGATTCAGGATGCTAACACTTATTTAATGATCTATTTTGCTGGTGTTATTCCGATGATGATCTATAATATTGGTGCAGGAATATTGCAAGCTGTGGGTGACTCCAGGCGTCCATTATATTATTTAATTGCCAGTGGCATTTCTAATATGATTTTGGATGTTGTTTTTGTTGCTGTATTTCATTGGGGTGTCCCTGGATCTGCTTGGGCAACAGTTATTTCCCAGTATATTTCTGCCATCTTGGTTTCCATTCGTTTACTTTCTAGTCATGAAATTTATCATGTATCTATTAAAAATATTAAAGTAGAAAAAGGGCAATGTCTAAGAATTTTAAGAATAGGTATTCCTGCTGGAATGCAATCTGTGATGTTCTCCCTAGCTAATGCCTTACTACAAAGATATATTAACTTATTTGGTAATGCTGCCTTAGCAGGATGTACAGCTTACTATAAATTAGATTCCTTTTTATATCTACCATGTGCCGCCTTTGGACTTGCAACCACCACTTTTGTCAGTCAAAACATCGGGGCAAATCAATTAGAAAGAGCAAAAAAAGGATCTAAAGTGGCCATGGCAATGTCCTTTATTTCCTCGGTAATGATTATCCTTTTAGTCCTATTCTCAGGAAAAAGTATCATTTCTTTTATCACCAAACAAGATCAAGAAGCCATTCGTTATGGAATCAATATGATGCTTATTCTAGCACCATTTAGTATCTTATATTCGTTTGTTGAAATATTTAGCGGCTTCTTAAGAGGAGTAGGAGCAGCCAGTGAATCTTTACTCATTACAGCCATTACCATTTGTGCTGTACGAGTCGTTTGGACCATTTGTATGATGCCAATATTTCATAATATCTATATTGTCTATGTTAGTTTTCCCATTTCATGGGCACTATGTCTATTGGTTTATCTTCTTTATTATTTCAGCGGACATTGGAAAAAACATCTTTTTCAAACCCCAAAACACAAAGAAGCTGTATAAGACATATAGCTTCTTTTTTTATGTTTTCTCAATTTTTCTTACAAAGTGTTTCTCTTTTTAAGAAAACAATGGTATAATAAATCTATAAACCGTGCATATTAATCATAAAAGCATCTAAAAAAATTTATACATAATAGGAAAATTTCATTTAATTATAGCAAGATAAACAATCCTAAAAATAGAATGGACGGTGATCCTATGGAACAAATTCTTAAATTTCCTAAAGAAGAAATTCAATTACTTCAAGATGTATTAAAATCCCATGATGAGAAAGACAACCAAAGAATCATTTTTTTCAAAGATAAAATTTTAGAAAAAATGGATTTTTATCGCCAGCATCATCCTGAAGTATTGTTATATCTTGTTGAAGCAAGCTTTTTTGAAAAAAAGTTTTTTGAAACAATTTTAATTACAGATGAGTATTTAAAACAAAACTATGAATCTTTTGATGTATATTTTTATGCTCTTGCTTCTTTTATCGCCTTAAAAGATATTTATCAAGCTGTGCAAATGATTCGAAAAAGTCCCATGCTAAGTAATGAATCCATCAAGTACTATTATAGTGAAGAAAGTGCAAATTATTTGAATTTACATCACTTAAGTAAAGAACTATATGATATGTGTGGAAATTGTTTAGTTTTAGTTAATTTTATTATGGAACTTTCTAAAGAAACTCTACTTGTATCATCCCCTGATGAATCTTATTTCATGTTTCGCTCTTTTGATTTAATCAATACCTTATATGAAATTGGATATGAAGAAAAAGATATGAAAATATTTGAACAAGTCATGAAAATTATTTTTGATTTAGATACCGAATAAAATGATTGCAATTTCTTTGAATATGGTATATAATATGTGGTAAGAAAAAGAAAGCGAAGGAGAATAGCAAAAAATGAGCGTTAAAGTAGAAAAAATTTCAGGATGTAAAATAAAACTAACATTCAAAATACCAGCAGAAAGATTTAATCAAGGATTAGATCAAGCTTTTGAAAAGAAAGTAAAAGATATTTCAGTTCCTGGATTTAGAAAAGGAAAATTACCAAGAAGCATGTACAACGCAAGATTTGGTGAAGAAAGTTTATATTCAGATGCCATTGATATTGTTGCCAATGAAGCTTTTTTACAAGAAATCAAAAAAGGTAAACACAATATTGTTGGGAATCCTGAATTAGATTTAGATTTTAAAACCGTTGGACGTGATAAACCACTTCACTTTACCATTGAAGTGGAAGTATGGCCAGATGTTGAGTTAGGACAATATAAAGAAATTGAAGTTGAAAAAGAATCTACAGAAGTTACAGATGAGGATGTAGAGGAATATGTCAATCGTATCTTAAAACAACATGCTGAACTAGAAGTTGTTGAAGGAAAACCTGTTGAAAATGGATTCACTGCTGTATTTGATTTTGAAGGCTCTGTGGATGGTGTTCCATTTGAAGGTGGAAAAGCAGAAAATTACTCCCTTGAAATTGGTAGTGGACAGTTTATTCCTGGATTTGAAGATCAAATGATTGGAATGAATTTAGAAGAAGAAAAAGTCCTTCATGTCACTTTCCCAACTAATTATCATGCTGAAAACTTAGCTGGTAAGGAAGCTGAGTTTAAAGTGGTTGTCCATGAATTAAAACAACGTATTATTCCAGAGTTAACAGATGAATTTGTAAAAGATGAATTAGAAATCAAAGATGTAAATACAAAAGAAGAATATTTATCCTTTGTTCGTGAAACATTGTTAAGTGAAAAAACAGAAGCAAGTAACAATAAGTTTTTAGATGATGTTGTAACGAAAGTATTAGAGAATGCAAAAGTGGATCTTCCAGAATCTTTAGTTGAAGAAGAAATTGAGCGTCAAGTTAAACAAATTGAAAATCAAGCCAAAAGATATGGATTAACGGTAGATTTATTATTACAATATAGTGGTTTAGAAAATTTAGAATCTTACAAAAAAACCATTCGTCCAAGTGCTGAAATAGCTGTAAAACAAAGAGCTGTTTTCCTTGAAATTGCGAAAGTAGAAAAATTCAAAGTTTCCGCAAAAGATTATAAAAATGAAATTAAAACCATCATGAGTGAAATGAATATCAGTGAAGAAGAAGCCATGAAAAGATTCCCAAAAGATTCCATTACACCTTATCTTTTGATGGAAAAAGCAAAGAACTTAATTAAAGAAACAGCAAACATGAAATAAAAAATGTAAAGGAGGGATACCATGTCAACGGAAGAAAATCAAAATGTATGTTCTTTTTGTGGTCTACCAGGGGGAGAAAAGAGAAGACTCATTGAAGGTGACAATTGTTTCATCTGTGAGATGTGTATCAGCGTTTGTTATCAAATGTTAAATTTACATGATGAAGCAGAGGAAGAGGAAACAAAAATAGATTCTCCTAAAGACTTTGTTTTAGATCTTACCCCTCAAGATATTTACGAAAAATTAAATGAATATATTATTGGTCAACAATATGCAAAAAAAGTGTTAAGTGTTGCCATTTATAATCATTATAAACGTGTTCAAAATAACTTATATCATCATAGTGAAATTGATATTGAAAAAAGTAACATATTGATTTTAGGAAGTACAGGAAGTGGAAAAACACTTCTTGCGAAAACCATTGCGAAAATCTTGAATGTTCCCTTTGCCATTGCCGATGCTACAAGTTTAACGCAAGCAGGTTATGTGGGTGAAGATGTTGAAAATGTGTTACTTCGTTTATTACAAGCAGCAGATTATGATTTAGAGTTAGCTCAAAAAGGAATTATTTACATTGATGAAATTGATAAATTAGGACGAAAAGGAGACAATGTTTCCATTACTCGTGACGTAAGTGGTGAAGGAGTCCAACAAGCCTTACTAAAAATTTTAGAAGGAACTGTCGCTAATGTTCCCCCAGGTGGAGGAAGAAAACATCCTCATCAGGAATTTATTCCTTTTGATACAACCAATGTGTTGTTCATTTGTGGTGGAAGTTTTGAAGGTATTACCGATGTTGTGAAAAGTCGATTGGGCAAGAAAATGATTGGCTTTGATGCAGCTGGTGCAAGTCAAGAAATTACGGACAAAGAAGCTTATGAACAAGTGACTCACGATGATATTCAAAAATATGGTATGATTCCAGAATTAGTAGGAAGACTTCCTGTTCTTGCTGCTTTAAATCCATTAGAGGTTCCTGAACTGGTTCGAATTTTAAAAGAACCCAAAAATGCGATTATAAAACAATACCAAACCATGTTTCAAATGGATGGTGTTGAACTGGAATTTGAAGATGAGGCTGTCGAAGCAATTGCGGAAACCGCACACAAACAAAAAACAGGTGCAAGAGGCTTAAGAGCCATTATTGAAAACATTATGCTTGAGATTATGTTTACCATTCCTGAACAAAAGAATTTGCATAAATGTATCATTACAAAGGATGTTGTTCTAAAACATGGTAAACCCACCTGTGTCGTAGAAAACAAGACAGCCTAGTTGATGGGCTGTTTTTGTTCGGAAAGAGAGAAATATGGAATTTAAAGGAACTTTAGTTAGCCCAGCTTATTATCAACTTTATTTAACCCTTTCTAAAGATGAGGTAAGTGAACTCATAGAAGATGCAAATCTTCGTTTACAAACTTATTTAATTGATGAAAAAATTTCGCAAATCAATGAATTAACAAAGCAAAAAGATTATCATTTTCATTCTTTCCAAAAAATAAAACAATTGAAAGATGAATTACAAGAACTCAGTCAAAATCAATTTTCTGAAGTTTTTATGTCTCAATTAGATTACCTCATCAAAGAAGATATTGAAAATACTATTGATGAAGAAATTGATCATCGTCAGATGATTGTTGTTGGACCCAAACAAATCAATTATTTAGGGAAAATTCAAAAAGATCAACCCTTAAGTATTACTTGTTCTTTTTGCTTTGTATCACAAGAGTATGAACTAAAATATCCAGAGATGAAAGTAGCCAAAGTTCCAATTTCTAATGAAGATATTCAAGCATTAATGGATGAAGTTTTGATTTACAAAGGGTATTGTACTTATCAAGAAAGTGAAGCTATCGGTCAGCATTCAGATGTTACTGTTGATCTTCTTTATTCAGATTCTTCGAAAAATATGTATAATCTAGTGGAGGATGTCAATACTTTAATTGATGATTTTGAATTGAATCCAGATCTTCTCTTAGGTAGAAAGATAGATGAAAAAATACTTTGTATGATGAATCATGAACTTGTTCAAATCATTGTTCATCATATTCTTGATAAGATTCCACTAGATATCAATGATAGTCTTGTGGAAGAAATCCATCTTTTTGGATTAAAAACTGTTGAAACACTCAAGAAAAAGTTGAAACAAATTTATTCTTCTGTGATTAATACCAATTTATCTGTTGTTACGATTTTAAAAGCAATGACAAAAATCAATGATTTTAAAATTGATTCTTACGTCATTCATCATTTTAAAAAAGAGATGCAATGGGAGGATTTAAATCTTTTAGAAGATTCACTTTCTTTTTCTGATAAAAATCAAGAGAATATAGGAATCCAGTTTATTCTATCGATTATCTTTTATTCCTATTTTCCTGAAATTGATGCATATGAAAGTCAACTAAGAGATGAATTTGAAATATTAAAAATTATTAAAGCAAAAGTCTTTAAAGATCTAAATTTCGAAGAATTTATGGAATACAGAAAACCATTTTTAGTACTTCATGAATTATTTGAGAAAAAGGGTCTTCTTTGAAAGGAGGAAACAATATGTTTTCATCACATGATGTTATTACCCAAGTATTTCCAGCGATGACCATTCGTGGAATTGTTCCACTTCCAAATAATGAAATTCGCTTGGACGTTGGAAGACAAAAGAATTTATTAGCCATCAAAGAAGCGATGCTTTCATCGGATAAAGGAATTATTATGTTAGTTCAAAAAAACTTTGAACCCGAAAATCCTAAGCCAGATGATTTAGAAATGATGGGAGTTCTTGGAAAAGTTTCTTTTAACATGGAATCAGGAGTCCTTCATAAAGTTAAAATTGATGCCATTGTTCGTTGTCAAGTATTAGAATATACGGATGTTGATCCCTTTTATCGTGTTCGTATTGTGACTAAACCAAGTTACTCAACTGATGTATCACAAGAAGTAGCCTGTGTAAGGATGCTTGTTGAAGAGTTAGATCGAAATGGAACGATGATTTTTAAAAATAATACGGAAGTATTACAAAAAGTAGCTGGTGGAGTCACTGCTGATGTATTAACAGATTTACTGGCTTATCATCTTCCTATGGACTATCAATCTAAAATACGATATCTTCAAACCGATAATACAAGTGAAAGAATTAAATTGATTGTTGAAGATATTAAAAGAGAAAAATACTTAAGAAGTATTGAAGATAATATTGATAGTGAAGTTCGTAAAGTAATTAATGAAAATCAAAAAGAATATTATCTAAGAGAAAAAATGAAAGTCATTCAAGATGAACTTGGAGATAAAGTCAAAAAAGATACTGAAATTGAAGATTTAAGAAAGAAAATCTTGGATGCAAAAATGCCAAAGGACATTGAAGAAAAAGCCTTAAATGAACTAGCAAGATATTCTTCTTTAGGAATAGCCAGTGGAGAAAGTGGAATCATTCGTACCTATCTTGATTTCTTAATTGATTTACCTTGGTATCAAGCTTCAGAAGATTGTAACGATATTAAAAAAGCCAAAGAACAATTGGATAAAGATCATTATGGACTAGATAAAGTCAAAGAAAGAATTTTAGAATATTTAGCTGTTTGCATTATGACGAAAAAAACTCCACAAGCTATTTTATGTCTCGTTGGGCCCCCTGGAGTTGGAAAAACCAGTTTAGCAAGAAGTATTGCTACGGCACTGAATAAGAAATTTGTGAAACAAAGTTTAGGTGGTGTCAAGGATGAAAGTGAAATTCGTGGACATCGTCGTACGTATTTAGGAGCTCTTCCTGGACGTATTTTACAAGGAATGAAAAAAGCAAAAGTCATTAATCCTGTCTTTTTACTAGATGAAGTAGACAAATTAAGTAGTGATTATCGTGGGGATCCTTCTAGTGCACTATTAGAAGTTTTAGATGCTGAACAAAACAAATACTTTAGTGATAACTATTTAGAAGAACCTTACGATTTAAGTCATGTTTTCTTTATTGCTACAGCCAATTACTTAGAAAATATTCCTGATGCTTTAAGAGATCGTTTAGAGATTGTTGAAGTATCTAGTTATACAGAGTATGAAAAATTTGAAATTGCCAAACGTCATCTAATCATTAAAGAATTAAATGCCAATGGCCTATCTTCTTGTGACTTTGAATTAACAGATGAAGCCTTGTGGATTATCATTCGTGAATATACAAAAGAAGCAGGAGTCCGTGAATTAGAGCGTTTAATTGGAACCATCATTCGCCGTGCCATTAAGAAAATCCTTATGGAAGGTGTTCAAAAAATTGTTGTCGATGAACATAACATTACAGAATGGCTAGGAAAACCGCGATATACCTATAATAAAATTGATGAAAAAGACCAAGTTGGTATCGTAACAGGACTTGCTTATACACAATATGGAGGAGATACCTTACCTGTTGAAGTGACGTATTATAAAGGTGGGGGACATCTTGTCTTAACAGGTAAATTAGGAGATGTCATGAAAGAAAGTGGACAAGCTGCTCTAAGTTATGTCAAAAGTCATGCGGAAAGTTTAGGAATTAATCCCGACCTCTTTTTAACAAACGATATCCATGTTCATGTACCTGAAGGAGCGATTCCCAAAGATGGACCATCCGCAGGTGTCGCTTTAGCAACAGCCATTGCCTCAGCCTTTTCCCATCGTTTGGTCGACCACACTGTTGGAATGAC
>CANQVW010000070.1 GCA_947627395.1 uncultured Bacilli bacterium
TTTCTTGGGATATTCCAGGAATTTATCCAATAGAATACTATGATTCTAGCCAAGATACCTACATTACCAAATCTTATCATATTGTAAATGAAGAAAATTTTAAACAAGGTGTAACACTAGAAGAACATACTTCCACTTATCCAGTCTCAGAAAATAAAGAACCAAAACAATGGATATCTTTATCGAAGAATCAGTATTACCTCTTAGGACTCGTTCAAATGCAAAATCAAACCTATGGATATATTGAATGTTATATAGATAATGAGTGCACATATCAATATATTGAAAAAAGTGCTCCATGTTTATCCATAATGGGATGTATCGATCAGGATGATTTATATATTTGTATGACTTTACAAGAAAAGGAATTTTACACAGATATTTTCCTTTTAAAACTGAATTCTTCTTTAGAAGTAACTCAATCTAAACAAATCAATGGACAGGGTTTAGATGAGGGAAAAGCAATTTATGTGAATCAACATCAAATTTATTTGGTTTGTGAAAGTGATTCTAATGAACAAGACTTTTCCTTTCATACACAAAGCAACCGAAGTGTTTGTGTATTTTTATTAGAGGATACTTCTTTATCGATTCTTCAAAAAGCAAGTTTAGAAAATAATCAAAATAGTGATTATTTAGATTCGTATTTTTTTGATGAATCATTGACCATTTTAATGGAAGTAAGAGGTACCTATGGTTCTTTTTCACATCAAGGAAAATACCAAGGAACTTTACTCGTTAATTTTTATCAAGGATTAAATTCCATGAATTACTTTTTTTTACCCGAGGAAAATACGTTATTACTAGAAATATTAACTGATTCTAGACAAATTTATCTATTTTCTACCGCAATTCAAGATCCTACTACTTTAAAAATTCAAAGTTATGAAAAAGAAGGAAGACTTGTAAATGAAAATACCTTATCTTTTTCAAATCAAAATGTTTTATCTGTATCAGGAGTTGTCACTTCAGGGGAAATGATTTATTTTACTTTGCAAAAAAGAAAAGAAGATCAAATCATTTTGGATCATTATTATTCCTATTTATCAAATCAAATTATGACCTATTCTTTAGATAAAGAATGGAAAAATTCAAATTCTGTAAATCTTTCTTTGTTTGAAACAAGTGAAGGAATCGAAATAGTTTCATTAGACCATGATATTATTCAACACTATCGCCGTCATGTCGTTTCTTTTGAAAGTTATACCGTAAAAAAAGAAGATCAAGAAGATACTTTCTTTACTGTTTTTTTGGATGGGAAAAGAATTTCAAAAGATAATGAAACTAGGGTGGATACATCTACTTTTGGGTTGAATCATTATTTTGTTACGTATTCATTATTTTCTAATGTTCAACTCATTTTAAAAGAGAGTTATAATATTTATTTAAAAGTCAATGTGAAAGAACAAGAAACCTATGATGTAGGATTGGTGCTGTCATTTAATGGAACAGGATATTTAAACGAAATAGAAATTCCTTCAGGATACAAGGTTTTATCTCCTGGAAACTATTCTTTACATTTAATTGGTGCAAATCATGAAGAACATACCGTCAACTTTTTTGTGAAAAAAATATCCATTGAAGAACAAGCAAAAGATGAAATGTATATTGAAGCAACAGAAAAAGAAAGAAAAGCAGAACATACTTCACAAGTAGCATCTGTAGAAAATCAAGTCCTTCCTTATGAGGAACCACCCAAAACAACGGGAATTATCCTTTGCTTATCGATCATTATCGTTTGTGGTATCCTTTCATTTGTTTATGTTAGAAAGGAGAAAAAGAAATGAAACTTCTAGCATTATTCTTTAGTTTTTTTGTTTCTTTGTTTCAGTCTAATTTACGCATTCAAGAAGAAGAAAAAGACAAAATTGAAATGAGAGAAGATTCTGTTCATATAGATATTTTTAAAGATCGTCAAGAAATTTATTATCAAAATCAATTGATTAAAACTCTTTCTACTTCATGTGATGTATGGACAAAAGAAGTGGAGGATACTTTATTTATTTTTACTAGAAAAGAAAACATCGTTACCATGGAATCTTTTAATCAAGTAGGAGAAAAACAAGAAGAAGTTACTTTTTTAAATCCTATCACTGAAGCTATGGATATAATTTATTTTGAAGGTTTCTTTTATTTAGTTGGAGGAGTGGAAAGTTCTATTGATCCGCTCATCCAGGAAAAATATCAAGAAAAACCTTATTTGAAGAAGACCAATGCCATTATTTTAAAAATAGATTCAAAAGGAGATATCCAACAAGTTGATCTTGAGGGTGGAGGAGAAAATGAGTATTATCATAACATTTTTATTTATCAAAATCATATTTATGTTGCAGGATATAAGGATACATTGTCAGGATATGACTTTGGAAATGGTGGAAATTCTTCCTGTGGTTTAGTTCTTGCTTCCTATAATTTAGACTTTACTTTAGAAAAATATGTTGTTATGGATGATTCTTTTTTTCTTACCATGAACATAGAAGAAGATGGAATCTATTTTGTTACAAATGAAAAATGTTACCTATTTGATTTTGATTTAAATCCAAAAATGAGCCTTAAATTTCCTTTCTCTTGTACTTTTTCAAGTTTATCAAACCAATTTAAGTTGTTGATTTCAAATGGATTAGAATGGAAAATATACGATTTACATCTTTTATGTATTTTAGAAGAAGGAACATTTCCTGAAGAAGTTACACTATTAGAAGCAAAAAATGATTTATATATTCTATCAATCAATCAGATTTACAAAATCAATATTTATGATCTTTCCTCTTTTCAAGAACATTTATATGATTCAAAAATCCTAACGGAATATAATCAAACCTTAGAGGGGTGGAAGAAAACATATGCTTTAACAAATCAAGAAATTAGTCCACATTATGATCCACTCATTAATGGAACATACCAAATTGAATATCAATATGAAGATATTACTTTATTGGGTGACTTAACCATTTTGGAAGAACAAAATGTTCGAAATGATATGGTTTATCCTTTAGGGTACACATTACAATTTACAGGAACTGCTTATTTAAATGGTAGAATGATTGCCAATCATCATCGCATACAAGAAGAAGGAGACTATACACTTGATTTATATGATTGTAATCAAAGTAAAAGAACATTTCATTTTACTGTAGAACAAGGTCAATTAAATTTTGAAGAAAACAGTCAAAAAGAAAGTGATTTTGAAATCTTTCCCAACGAAAGTGTCTTTCTAGAATATGAAATAAAAAGTACTTTTCCTGTTCAAATCAAAGAAATCATCATCAATCAACATTCTTATCAAGAATATCAATTTGAAAATCAAAAACTAAAGATTTCTTTTTCCAATTTAGATCCCGGACAACATCTATTTTTATTAGAAGAGATTGTTTGTGAAGAAAATGGTGTTTTATGTACTATTTTCTTACATAAATGGATTAAGATTCAAGTTCTGTATGATCCAATTCAATTATATACAACATTTCAAAATCAAAAGAACAGAATAGAATATAAAATTGATGTTCAAGATACAAATCATCTTTCAAGAGGATTTTTATTCGTGGTTGGAAATGAACATTACTTTTATCCAATGTCCAATCAAAAAATTGTCTTCTCAAATCTTTCTTTAGAACAAACCTACGATGTTACTTGTTACTTCATTGCCGATTTAGGGGGAAAGAATTTAGAAGAACTAGAATTATTTCAAATGAAAATTATCCCAAAAGAATCTAATTTTACCTTAGGAGAGTTTATCATTGAACAAAAAGAAGAAAACATTGAAAAAATTGGAATGTCTATTAACAAAACAAAATCTCTAACAAAGATTGTGCAAGAAGATAAATTGATTTATCAAGCATATGAAGATCATCTTTGGATTTATGTTCTTGTGGGTGTTCTTTTAGGTGGTTTATGTTTGGGTTTTGCTTTCTTTTTAAAACATAGTAAAAAAAGAATAAGAATTTATAAAAAAGAAAGTTGAACATTTTTTAAAAGATAAAACGTTTCTTAAATTTGCGGAGACGTTTTATCTTTTTTGTTTAAAAATAGGTAAAATTGTGGTATACTAAATTCAGTAAAGATGATGCAAACAGAATGAAATAGGTGAATCCATGAATCAAGAAATGAAAAACTTTGTGAATTTATATGTGAAGACGGAATATTCTCTGTTATCTTCTAATATTTCTATTCGTCAATTACCTTTAGAAATGAAAAATCATGAATATGATGCGATGGCAATTACGGATGATGGTATGCATGGAGTGATTCAGTTTTACCAAACATGTTTAAATAACCAAGTTCATCCGATTATTGGTCTTGCTCTACCTTTAAAAAATAGGGAAGGTCATTCTCATTTGGTTTTACTTTATGCAATGAATCAAGAAGGATATCATCACTTAATGGAATTATCTACGATATCTTTTACTTCATCTATTCTTTCCTTAGAAGAAATCGCTTCTTATCAAGAAGGCGTATTGGCCATCCTTCCTGGATTAGAAAATGAAGTTTTACAATACTATCAAAATCATCAATTAGAAAAAGCCAAAGAGACTCTTTTAAATTACAAACATGTTTTTAATGAACTTTATATGGGCTTAGATCTTCAAAGTGAGTTCATGAGGGAACATATGGAAAATATTCTTTTGTTTTTAAAAGAATGTTCTATTCAACCTGTTGGACTTCATAAAACTTCATATTATCATGAAGAAGACCAGGAGGTTTACCAAACTTTACGTTCCATTGATTTAGGACTAAATCAATATACTTTATCAGAGCAAGAAAAAAATAGTTACATGATCTCTAAAACAGAAGCCAATCTATTATTTCAAAGGTGGCCGATGTTACTTGAAAATACTGTTAAAATTGCCAATAAATGTCAAGTGAAAATTCATTTTCACCAATATAAATTTCCAAAATATGAAATGAAAGATGGTAATGGTTATCTAGAAGAGCTTTGTAAAGTTGGACTCAATAAACGTTTAAAACGAAAATGGGAAAGAAAAGAACCCTTTGATATGAAAGTATATCAAGATCGTTTATCCTATGAACTTGGTATTATTCGCAAGATGGGCTTTTCTGACTATTTTTTAATTGTTTTTGATTATGTTCGCTATGCGAAAATGAATGATATTTTAGTTGGTCCAGGACGTGGTAGTGCTGGAGGCAGTTTGGTTAGTTTCGCTCTAGGAATTACAGATATTGATCCAATTTTTTATGGTTTGTTATTTGAACGTTTTTTGAATCCTGAGCGTGTTAGTATGCCTGATATTGATGTCGATATTCCAGATGATCGAAGAGATGAAGTGATTCAGTATATTGGTAAAAAATATGGAAAGATGCGTGTTGCGCATATTACTACCTTTGGTACGATGAAAGTTCGTATGGCTGTAAGAGATGTTGCAAGAGTATTAGCAATAGACGAAATTCGCTTAAAAGAAATCATGCGGCATCTTCCTCAAGCTTTTGGAGCAAACTCCATCACTTTGCAAGAAGTATTAGAACAAGATGATTCCTTAAAAAACTTAGCTATAGAAGATCCAATGATTTCTAAGTTACTCCATCTTGCTTGTAAAATCGAAGGACTTCCAAGAAATTACTCTACTCATGCCGCGGGAATTATTATGGCAGATGGTGACTTAACAGAGTATACACCACTACAAAAAGGAATGAATGGATTATATCAAACACAATATGAAGCAGCTGATTTAGAATCTTTAGGCCTTGTGAAAATGGATATCTTAGGATTACGAAACTTAACCATTATTGATAGAGTTTTAAAAGAAATTGAAAAACAACATCATGAAAAAGTTTCTTTATCTACGATTTCTTTAGAAGATTCAATGGTTTATAAAATGTTATCGAAAGGAGATACTTTGGGGATTTTCCAATTAGAATCCGATGGTGTAAGAAAACTTCTCCGAGATTTAAAAACTTCTGCCTTTATGGATATTGTTCATGCGGTATCCTTATATCGACCAGGACCTATGGAAATGATACCCATGTTTATTCGTCGCAAATTTGGAGAACCTTACCAAATTTTACATCCAGATTTAAAAAACATTTTAAATTCAACTTATGGAACGATTGTATTTCAAGAACAAATCATGCAAATCGCTCAAACCTTTGCAGGATATACATTGGGAGAAGCAGATATCCTAAGAAGAGCTGTTTCCAAAAAGAAGAAGGCTGTTTTAGAACAAGAAAGAAAAAAATTTGTTACTTGTTCCATCAAAAAAGGATATGAAGAAAGTCTAGCCAATCAAATTTACGATTACATTGAAAAGTTTGCCGATTATGGATTTAATAAAAGTCATGCCGTTAGTTATAGTTATATCGCTTATTGGATGGCTTACTTAAAAACACACTATTTTCCTTATTTTATGTCAGCTTTAATGACCAATAGTATTGGAAGTGTTACTTCTATTTATGCTTATATCATGGAATGTAGACAAAAAAAACTTGAGGTATATCTTCCTTCGATTCATCAAAGTGGTGTCCATTTTTTATATAAAAATCAAGGAATTTATTATTCTTTACTTGGAATTAGTAATGTTGGAACAGTAGCTGTGCAAGAAATCATACAAGAAAGAAATAAAGGAAAGTTTCAAAGTTATGAAGATTTTGTAACTCGAACACAATCCTTTTTAACAAAACGAATGGTTACAAGTTTAATTCATGCTGGCGCCTTAGATGAATTTCATCATACAAGGAAAGGAATGGTCGATTCATATTCTGAAATCTTAGAAAAATCTTTTTATCAATCTTCCCTAGGAAATCGTTTGTTGCAATCGGAAATATCTAAAGAGGAATATACATTTGAAGAAATGAGTTTTTATGAAAAAGAGGCTTTAGGATTTCCTTTTAAATATAATTTATTTTTACCTTATCAGGCATTAAAAAAACAAAAAAACATGATAGATTTAATTGCTTTGGAGTCAGGAAAGAAATATGTTATTTTATTTGGAATTCAAAGAATCAAAGAAATAAAAACGAAAAATCAAGATCAAATGGCATTTTTAGATATTTATGATGAAACAAAACAAATGCCAGCAGTTTTATTTTCGAAAGAATATGAGCGATGTCATAAGATCTTATCTATTGGAAAGGTGTATTACGCTGAAGCAAGAGTAGATTTGAGAAATGAACAAATGCAAGTTATCTTAGAAAGAGTATATCTTTGTTCTAAGTAAAAAAATTGCTCATTCACACACACAAATCTTATTTACACAATTTGGAAAAAGTGATATAATAAATGTCAAAGAATAACGAGAGGTGAGCAAAAATGATTCGTAAAATAGGTGTATTAACATCTGGAGGAGATGCTCCAGGAATGAATGCAGCCATTCGTGCTGTGGTTCGTGCGGCTATTTCAAATGATTTGGAAGTCTATGGAATATATGATGGATATCGCGGCATGTATGAAGGAAAAATTGAACGCCTACATCGTAAATCTGTGTCAGAAAGAATCAATCGTGGGGGCACTTTTCTTGGAACAGCAAGACTGCCAGAATTTCAGTATCGTGAAATTCGTGAAGTAGCCATTGAAAACTTACAAGAGTATGGAATTGATGCTTTGGTTTGCATTGGTGGAGATGGAACGTACCGTGGTGCTTTAGCTTTACACGAAATGAATATAAAATGTATTGGACTTCCTGGAACGATTGATAATGATATTCCTGGAACAGATTATACCATTGGTTTTGACACTGCTTTAACAACCATTGTGGATGCAGTAGATAAATTAAGAGATACATCCAGTAGTCATCGCCGATGT
>CANQVW010000071.1 GCA_947627395.1 uncultured Bacilli bacterium
AGGCACAGGAAAAACATATTATTCATACTATGAAAAGATGAAAGATAAACTTTCAAAAGGAGATACAAATTCTCAAGATGATAACTATTTTGATATTTATGTTCAAGAGAGTGAAAGTAAAGATCACGTGAGACCATCAAAAGGTATAGAAATAAAATATCAAGAAGAAATATATTTATTTAGAATGTTCTTATATGATTATTTAACAGATATCAATATTTGGGATAATAATGAAATATAATAAAAGTTTAAATATTCAATTATTTCAAAAGCATTTAAATAAGACCCACGAATAAAATAATAAACAGTCTTATCAAACAAATCTATCTTACCTATGATATTTATTTAAACTCAAAAAAATAAAATCAATCACAGAAGATAGAGCCAAATGTTTATCAAATGAAGAAATAAAAATTAAAAGATTTTCTAATAGCTTTAATTACATTTTTAATAGTATCAATCGACCATTAAAAGAAGAAGGATTAAGTCAATCTTATTTCTTACTTACCAATGAATTATTAGAAAATGAACCTATACTATCAAAATTATGATAGTTCACCATATTATTTATTTTTCATCATTCATTTATATATTATTCATCATATCAAAACAAGGGATATAGAATATGCATTTTTAATATCTAATTATATCATGTTAAAAAAAGGAAAAGGAGCATTAAATCCTTATGAATATTCTCACTTTGAATATAAAGAGGCAATTAAAAAGAATAACTTATCCAATCTAATGAGAGTATTTCTTGATATTGAAAGAACAAAATATGAAAAGAAAGTAAGGTTAATTCAACATTTTAACATTCAAAAGTTTACTTATTTGGATCTTACGCAAAAAAGAAAAAATACAAAAAAAAGTGATATTGATTTTATTGTCATATTAAATGAAGATTTAATACCAAAAGAAAAAGAAGAAAAGATAGAAAAATTGATTGAATATTTTAAAAATGAATGTGATTCAGAGGTAGATGTATTAGATTTTAGTTATGCATTAAATACATTTAATGCATCAAAAATGGAAAATATTGTAACATTAATTTAATTAAGGGCATGAACCAAAATATCAAGGTTCATGCTTTTTGTATATTAGGCATGCATAATGACTTTAAGATAAAATTCTCTATACAGGAAGATGTCAAACGAGGTATTAGTCATAAATGAGGTTTTAGTTGCGAATAAGTAGTAACAAAGAATAGTAAGAAGAAAGTTATAAACAAGGAATGATTAGATTTAATACTTAAGGAGGGTAACTTGTACATGGTAATAGACAAGGTTAAAAATTAAGGTACAGTGGAATAGACAAAATGAGTGTGAAATAAAGAAGATACCTATTTTGTAAACATAAAGAGGAGAAAAATCCATTATAAACAAGAAAAACGAGCTAATTTATAATATTCTAAGTCCGTGAATGGAACAAGAAAATTACAAATATCAATTGTAATAGATAGAATTATACAATAAGTAATAGTCAAACAATTAACATCAATATATGAAAGTCTAGAATATATTAATAACGGATATAAATATGTAGTTGATATACACCTAGAAAGGTTTTTAAAAGCAGGAACAATAGAAAATGAAGTTGTAATTGAAACTACTGAATAGTCACCTCAAGGTAAACCGATATCTTTATTACATTCGAATGTCGTACTAAATAAATTTAATAAAGAATTAGCCAAAAAGAAACTAAGGTTTGTAAGAAACCAATGTAAATAAGTTCCAATATTTGTTATAAGAATGAAAGATGAAGTAAGAAAGTTAACTCTAAGAAATTGGAGTATTGATTTAAAGGCATGATTACTTTAAATTAAAGCACTGCTCATTTGAACACAAATCAATTCACTATATTCAAACCAACTAGTTTCGTGTAATCATGATGTATGGTGGTAAGAGAAATCGAAAAGAAATAATAATGTAAAGTTATTATTTCTTTTTTCCTACTCGATTAATGATAATATAATAATAATTCTTCATCATAAGATGAACATATATTTACCTTTGTTTTCTTAATTGTTATTTCCATAAAAATTTTGTATTTCTTTTTCTTATATGGTAGCATAATGATGAATATTTATGCTATTATTTTTGCATATTATTTCCTTTTCAATCAGATTTTAAATAACTATTTATTATTGCTTCCCATTTGTTCGTTTTTATTTTCTGCACTTCTACCTATAGTATAAAAAAGACATTTATATTTTAAGACGACTTATCTTAGATGTTTACAAATAAATTGCTATTAGATAATGTTATTACAGAAAAATTAAAATATAACAATTTTTGATTTAAAGAAAACTACTTAGTCATATTGAGATATGCAGTTTTTCGTATCACTCAGAAATCTAAGAAATATGAAAAAATTATATAAAAAATGTTCTAAAATATAGTGGCCTTAGCACATTTTTTATTTATTCTCTCAAAATAGATTATTTTATGCGAATTATAGGTAATTAAATAAAATTTCGTGTATGACAAAGGAGCAGTGACCAAATTTACTAATCCTAGAATTAGAAAAGCAAGATAACTAAAAATGAATGGAGAAAATTCTAATAAATTTGAAGAAAATTATAAAGAATTTAATTTTGAATACAAATATGGTAAATTAGACAGACTATCTAAAAAATTAAAAACAAATATTAACAAAATAGAATATGTTGTTAATTCTAAAGATGCCACAGAAAATGATATCGTAAATTTTTCTTTTTAAAATAAATTTGATAGTAAAAATAATTTAACTGAAATGAAATTGTCAGGTAAGAGATTTATAGAAAACCCATCAACAAAAAATTATTAGCTATTACAGATTTTATAACTAGAGTTCATAATTATAGTCATGATGTTTTTGATAAATTAATAAAAGGGATTAGAACTGATAATAATGAAACTAATCTTGATATTGAATGTCAATATTATAAAAAATCTGGTAATATTAATGAAGTTATTAAAAATGGAACTACATATGAAAAATTTACTTATCAAGATGGGCTGAAAACAAATGTACCTTTATGGGGAATGATTATTTAATTAGTTATGATAATTATGGAAATATTATTCAAGATACGTAGGCTACTATTAAATATAATTTAAGAAATTATTTAGAACCATACTATATGAAAGTAAATCAAGAAAATTATTATTTAAATATAGGATACGATAAAAAATGTAAATATGTATATAATTATCGAGGAGTACGATATAAAAAATAGTTTAGACTCCAACCAATAAAAAATACGTTCCTCATTATTTAGATAGAAGTAGAATCATGGGAGAAGATTGGAGTTATTCAGATACAACTTCTAATAAATTTATTAGATATTTTTTTAATGCATGGGAAAACTCGGAAGAAATAGAACTTTCTATAGATAGCGATGAAACAAATGGTGCAAGAGATAGATTTGTTTTCCATAATAATCCATTTAGATGGAAATTATATTATTGTACTTTAGAAACAGGATCATATTTTGTAAATGGAAGATTCTATTCACCCTGTTTTAATGGAATATTTAAATGCTGATAATATTGAAAATATTACATCAAATGAAATCAATACTTTAAATAGACATGCAATAACACTTGATAATAGTATTACATATGAAGTAAATACATCAACTATCTTTACAGATAATGAATTATATCCTGACCCAATATATAGTCCATTAAAAGATAAATCGTGGTGGCAATTAAACTGGAAAAAAGCAGCAAGTAGTAGATGTACATCGCCTGGTCATTGTTTTTTTATAGCAGGAACCATTGTTCTAACACAATTTGGTAATAAAAAATTGAAGATATTGAAATAGGAGATGAAGTATTGTCATTCAATGAAGAAACAGAAAATAAAACATTTAAAAAAGTAGTACAACTATTTAGAAATACAACTGATAAATGGATACATTTATTATTCAAAAATAATGAAACAGAAGTAATAGAATAATTAGTATGTACGCCTAATCATCCATTTTAAGTTGATAATTTAGGATGGATAGAAGCTAACAATTTCCTTGAAAATGATGAAGTATTGTTATATAATGATGTAAAGGCAACATTAATAAACAAAGAAGTAGAAGAACTTGATGAACCTGAAACCACATATCATTTTGAAGTAGAAGATGATCATCCATACTATATTGTTAATAATGGTATTCTTGTACATAGTGAATGTACTGGATCTTATGAAATAGAATTTGATGATTGAAGAAAATGTATAAAAAAAGGTTCACAAAAGTGAATGGATGCTTCTGCCAAAAGAATCGAGAAAAATTATAATGTTAAAGCGGTGAAAAAGCATTGGGATTCTGCTATGACACATAAACAAGCTTTCATTGATGAATATAACAAAACGGTATTAGCTAAATTTAATTCAAAAATGAATGGATTAAAATGTGGTGATGCAAGTGAATTTTACAATATAATATGGAGCCCAGGAAAGTTCTTGTCTAAACTTTAATATATGAAGGAAATATAAAACATGAAATCACCTAATTTTAATGAATTAATTAAACCAAGTTTTCTTATTGAAAAAAGAAGATGTGATGCTTTTTTATATTTTGAATATTTAAAAAATGCAAGTGAAGATGAATTAATGGAAATTGCAAAAAAAATAGATAATTTAAATATATCAAACATAGATTTAGTATGGTTATATGACAATGATATTTTTGAAGGTGATTTAAGAATTTTAAAATATCTTAACAAAGATAAAATAAAAACCTTACATATTCATACTAATATAGATTTTAGCATGTTAAACGAATTTCATAATTTAAAAAGTACTGGATTGTATTTATTGACCGATCAAATTTTAACATTTGATAACATGATTCATTTAGAAAATTTAACTATTACTGGTTATCATAATAATATCGATTTTAACAAACTAAACCCTAATTTAAATCATTTACATTTTTGGAAATATAAAAATAATATTTTTAATTATGACTTATATTTAAAACATGTTTCATCTCTTAATTTTTCGTTATATAAATGTGTTAATTTAAATAAGGTTCATTGTAAGAGCATAAAATGCCTTTCTATTTATGGTGCCAAACAAATAGATATAGATATTAATCATAGATTACTTGAAACAATTGAAGTATTAGATTTAAACCATTGTAATATTTCATCTTTTATAACAGAAGTGTTTAAAAGAATGGTTAATTTAAAAGAGTTGAGATTACAAAATTGTGATTTAACAAATATAACGACAGAAGTCTTTAAAACATTAACTAATTTAAAAATCATGGTATTAGATAGTTGCACATCACTGCAAACTTTACAAGGACTTGGTCATTTAGATAGAGTTTGTTTATGGCAAACAAAAGTATTAGATAATGATACATCGCCATTATTTAATGTAGATGACGTTTTTATTACAAATAGTAAAACATATAACTATAAAAATAAAGATTTGCCAAAAAAGGCCAATAATTAGAGTTGAAGATAATTAATATGTTTACTTTTACAATATATAATAAAGTTATTGCTAATCTAATTTTCTTCATAACAAAGAACTATAATCAAAGTATTGTCCAAGAAAGAATCAAAGAAATAATAAACAATGAATTTAAATGTTTAATAAAACAAAAAGTAATCAAAAAGATCAAAGAGATAAAAAATAATGAATATAGATATATTATACGAGGTGATTAAATGAAAATTAGTTTTGACTTAGGTACGTATATTTTATTGTTGTTTTGTTTAATTTTTTTATTGACTATAATTCTTTTTCCTATTTCTAAAAGAAATGAAATCTTTGGATTAAGGCATACAAAATGTTTTGAATCTGAAGAAATATGGCATAAAGTTCACGTACATGCTAGTATAGCAACCATTCCTATTTTAATATTAACGTTTTTTTGTATTTTTTTAAATAATGCGATTTTAAAAACTTTTTTAGCTATTTTCATGATTACTTTAGCTATTATAGTTTGGAATCTAGTAGTAAAATATACTAATCGAAATTATTTTCAAGAAAAAAAGAAAAAAGAACAAGAGGAACTAAACGAACAAATAAAAAAGAATCTGGTTGGAGATAACCATGTAACATACGCAATTTTTTATATTCATGCAGGATTATTTTGAACATTTTGTAGTATACATATATTATAGTCTGTTCAAGAGTCTTTTGACTAAAAAAATAAATCTACTATTAATAAATTAAGTCAGTAAAAAGTATTGAAAGAGTAAGAATTATTCATTAGAAGTAGTACAAAAAAGAACAACAACCAGTATAGTCTAAAAATCAATATAACATCTGTTATAAAATACGTTTAATTGGTCTTTATCATTTAAAATATCTTCATAAGAAAGTTAAACAATAGAAGTAATTAGGTTTTAGTTAAAAATATTAGTTTATCAAGGATGTAAATTATCTAAAAATTGTGATATGATTTTTATAGGTAGATAATTTTTTTAGTAATATTTGTTAGAATGATTATAGTAAAGATATTTACTTTTTCTCTTCATAAAAAAGAAAAAGAATAATATAAAAGATTAAAATAAAAAAGATAGAGTATTTTATGAAAATAAATTTATTTTTATTTTGATACTACCATTTAAGGAAAGAGTTAAAAATGGATAATATCAAACAATATATTATTGATTTTATTAAAGGAAAAGCTGATGCAGAAAAATTCATTAACGATTGTGAAACAGATCCAAGTATTTTTGATTAGTTCCAAACATTAGTGCCAGAAGGAAAAATGCTTGACGTAGGTAAAGAATTGAAAACGGCAGACCAATTCAATATAGTAGAAAATGTTCCATATACAATTGGGAGACATTGTAAAGATCTTACTATGCCAAGTCATGGTAAGATAGGGATTATAGTTAATGTTTAAAGTTTTTTATATCACATGTTAAAAGAAACATTTCCTGATGAAAAAATAAAGTATAATGAATTTTATCGAAAAAGAAGTAATTTAATATTAGATATTTGTCTTAGCTATATTTGTGGTTGCCAAACAGAAGAATTAGTTAATAAAATCATCGATGAAAATCCTAAAGCAAGTAAGAAAGCTCTTAGAGAAATGGTAAAGAAAAGTTTTCATATAAGAAGATATCCAAGATGGGTCCAAGATAGTGATTGACCATTTAATGAATCAGGGAAACCCTTAAGATATTTATATCAAAGAAATATCAATTCAGAAGTTATCGAACTTACATTTGAAGATGTAGATATTGGCAAAAAAGTTAAAGTTACTGATATTTTTTAAAGATGAATCAGTAAAATTTTTTGCAATGCCTAAATCATAAACTAAACGTTATTGATAAAAAGTATATTTTGAATTTAAAATTAGTATGGAACAAGTAGATATAAACTACAATTCAAAAGTAGAATTAAATTCTATTATACAAGGAACAGAGGGCCATTTTAAAGAAAGGAAATTACATGGATGATTCTTAAAGAAATAGCAGTTGAACCAAAAAATGAAAGTATTTATCCCTATAATATAAACATATTTAAAAAAGGGATTAGGATTAAATTTAATCGTATAGTTACAATAATATCAGGAGAAAATGGATGTGGGAAGTCAACAATTCTAAAATAT
>CANQVW010000072.1 GCA_947627395.1 uncultured Bacilli bacterium
AAAAATTAAAGGAATAGGTAATTTAATAGCCTATTCCTTTATATTTTAGTATTGTTTAGGACTTTGCGATTGCCATAAAAAGAATGTTTCCCAATTTTTAAATATTTATTGTAAAGTAGATACATCTAACTGACCAAATCCCATTTGGTAAAAAGAAGTTGTTTTTTCATAATAATTCATTTCTTTTTTCAACATTTTAATACATATTTCGTCAAATTTTTCTTCAATTTGAATGTCATCAAATTGTTCTGGATAAAGAACTTTTCCAATGTAGTAACTATCAGCTAAAGCAATTTCTAAATTTGTATAATATTGATTAAAAGGCATTTGCACATAAATTTGATTGTTCTTGAAAGCTTGCAATTGATTAAAAATGTTTTTGTGTTCTTGATATTCATTTTTTAAATTCGCTATATTGGCAATATCTATAAAGATTACACTAGGATCTAAGGATAGAATGGTTTCATATTCTATCGTTGGATTATTGGTATTAAGATTTAGTGAGGACAACACATTTTTGGCATGAACTTCTCTAAAGCAACTATAATTTACTAAAGAATCTCCAAAAGAACCTTTACCACCATTATATGTATTATGAGCTAAATAAACAGAGATTTTTTCTTCATCAGGGATATCTTTTGTTCGATCATTTAAATCTTTTTGTATCGATTGAATATAAGCAATAACTTCATTTGATCTTTCTTCTTGATGAATGATTTTTCCAATTAAAGATAAAGAAGTATAGACTTGTTCACTAAATGGGTCAGAGCCACCATAACTTAAACAAACGACTGGAATATGGATTTGATTTTGTAATTGGTTCATTTGTTCCACATTGTCATATAAAGAAAAAATCACATCAGGTTCACAGCTTAAAATACTTTCCGCATTTGCACTAGAGGATGGTCCCCCTGCCCCTAATGAAGGTAGGGTTTGAAACTTATCTTGATAAGCGAATAAATAAGGTCTTACAGGCATATTAGACCCTTTTTCAATATCTTCAACTCCTGCTAGCAAATCCATATCGCCAACATAACTATAAAGTCTTAGAGCACTTGCTCCAATACAAGCTACTTTTTTAACTTCTTTTGGCACTTCAACCGTTCTATTTCTTAAATCTACGACTGAATAAGTTTCTTCTTTTTCGTTTGTACAACCGATCCATGTAAAACTAAATAAAATTAAGAATAAAATTAATATTTTTTTCATTGTTCCTCCTCAGGTATAATCCATTTCTTTCCATCTTTTTCTATCATTTCAACGTTGGTTTCATAAACTTCTTCAATTAACTTTGGTGTAATGATTTCTCGTGTGCCAAAGGCAACCATTTTACCGTGTTTGATAAACATGAATTGGTGCGCTAAACGAAGAGCTAAATTAATATCATGCATGGTGACTAAAACTAATTTCTTTTGTTGGGTAATTTGTTTAATAAAATGTATCACTTCCATTTGACTTTTCATATCTAAATTACTAGTAGGCTCATCTAATAAAATCACTTCTCCATCTTGAACCATTGCTCTAGCAATGGCAGCTCTTTGTCTTTCTCCTCCGGAAAGATTAGAAACCAGACGAAGAGCTAAGGAATCTAAATGAAAGGATTCTAAAATAGATTGTGTTTTTTCTAAATCATTTTCTGAAACATTCCAATGAAGGTAAGGTTTTCGACCTAATAAAACAAAGTCAAAAACAGTAGATTCATTAAATGTAATATTCTGGGGAACATAACACATTTTCTTAGCTCTTTCTTCACTAGGTAAATGTAAGAAATCTAGTGTATCTAAGAGTACTTGTCCTTCTTGAATGATTTCGATTCCTTGAATACATTTGAGTAAAGTCGATTTCCCGCTTCCATTCGGACCTAATATGGCAACGATATTTCCTTCTTCTAAAGAAAAAGAAAGGTGATCTAAACAAAAAGAGGTTTGATGATTTTTTATGTATGAAAAAGAAAGATCCTTAACTTCTAGTTTCATCGTCTATTGTCCTCCTTGATGACAATGTCATCAAAGATGACAATGTCCTTTCTGGTGAAATAATAAAATTAAAAAGAAAGGTGCACCAAATAAAGATGTAATGGCTCCAATTGGAAAGGAAATATGATTCATTAAACTTCTTGATAAAGCATCCGCAACTAATAAAATGAAACTTCCTGTAAGCATAGAGGCAATCATATAGTAACGATAATCTTTTCCGATGAATTTCTTAATACTGTGCGGTGCTAAAAGTCCAATAAAACCAATGATTCCTAAGAAGGAAACACACACTGAACATAATAGGGACGCTAAAAGCAAACTCACCCAACGAATTCTTTCCACAGGTACTCCTAAACTTTTCGCCGATTCTTCTCCTTGTGCCATAGCATTATAATTCCATCGATTGAAATAAAAATAAATAAAGGAAATCACTAAGATAACGAACATAATTCCTATTTCTAAATAACTTGCATTTTCTAAGCTACCAAAACTCCAAAAAACAGCACTGGCTAATTTGGTGTCATCCGCAAAATATTGCATAATGGTTGTTAAAGCGGTAAATAAAGATCCAATAGCTACTCCTGCTAGAACGATTGTTTCTGACTGAAATTTTTGTTTTTTAGAAAGAAGTAAAATAAAAACAGCAGAAAGAATCGAAAATATAAACGCACAAATAGTTGTAACATAAGGATGATGAATAGAAACGGAAACTCCTTGTGAGGTAGATACCATTCCTGCTTGTAAAACGATAATGGCAAAATTAGCTCCAAAAACAGCTCCATTGCTTACTCCTAGTGTGGTAGGAGATGCCATAGGATTTTGTAAAATATTTTGCATGATACATCCTGAAAGAGCTAAAGAAGCTCCACAAACTAAAGCACATAAAACAATAGGGATACGAATATTCCATAAAATGACTTTGTTTTTTTCTTCTCCTATTCTAAATAAAGCTTTAAAAGTTTTAATAAATCCTAAGTTCGATGATCCTATTTGTAAACAAATTAAGGACATAATTAAAATCAAAATGACTAAAATCAAAATGACTTTATATTTCTTTCTAATAAACTGTTTATATTGATGAATCGATTTTTGTTCCATAAACACCTCTTTATAAAAAAAGCACACTTTCTTTTTATAAGAAAAAAGTATGCCTTCATGACAATAAATATCAATAATAAATATATTATTAAATTAATTCAATTAAAACTTCTGTTTTTTTTAGACTTCCTGTCTAAAGATACCTATATTTTACCATGTTTTATCTCCTAAGTCAAATGATACATCCTATTTTGTTCATAAGGTGTTGATTTTATCAATTGCTTCATCAACAAATGTTGATAAGGGTTGATTTTTTATTCCAACAATGATGTTATCACATTGATTGAAAGGAATCAATATTTTAACAGCTTTACTTTCACCAATGTATAAAGCCATTTTAGGTGTCACTTCTCCATACATACTATCGGCAATTACCATTCCAATTGGACCAATGATAATATCTGCATCTTTTGCACAAACTTTTATGGAATTTTCACCTGTTGCAGCAATATCAGCTCCACCCTTTAACATATTTGTCGTCGCAACACTATTGGTTCCAACAGCAATGATTTTCACATTTTCGACTTTTTGTTTGATGAGAGTAATCAGCTGTTTTCCTAATCCTCCGCCTTGTGCATCTACTACTAAAATATTTTTCATGAGTTCTCCTTTATTTTATATCCACATTTTAAAATACTTGATTCGACTAAACAATCCATTGCATCTAAAACATGGAATTCTTTTTCAACATCTTTTTTATATAAAGATAATTCTGTACATGCTAAAACGAATAAACATTCTTTTTCTTTAATTTCTTTCATTGTTTTAATTAATAATGAAAGAATATCTTCTTTATTTTGATCTTCTTTGGTATCGATAATGACTTTCATAATCTGATTTTGTTCTTTCTCAGTAAGATGATAAAAATCTAAACCTTTAGAAAGTTCGTGATGATGATAAACACCAGATAAAATGGTTCCACGTGTTGCAAGGATACAAATCTTAAGAGATTCTTTTCTTTGATGAATTTTTTTCAATGTTTCTTCAATCATACTAATCATGGGTAAATTTAACTTTTGAAGTTCTTTTTCAAAATAATGAGCAGTATTACAAGGTATGATAAAATATCGAACACCAATTCTTTTTAATTCATCCACAGCTTCTTCTAAGTAGGGAAGGGGATTTTCTTTTTTGTGTAAAATATACTCAGTACGATCGGGAATAATTGCCTTATTTAAAATCACCATGTTGATGTTTTCTTGATCACAATGGTGAACTGTCCTCTCCACAATCCTACGATACAGTTCAACGGTTGCTTCACTTCCCATACCACCGATAATACCTAAATCATACATATTAAACTTCCTCCAATAAATCTTGAAATAAAGGTTGATATTCCATTAAGGAGCGTATCACTTTTCCTTGAAAAGAAATGACTCTTTTAGAAAATAAAAGGGAATTTAAAATAGCTTCTTCTGTTGCATCAACAACAGCTTTAAAAACAGTATTGATATAATCATCATGGAAACGAGTTACTTGTTCTAGTGCTTGTTTTGGAAAATGGCAAACTTTATTTTGGGTTGAAAAAGCAACAATAATATCACCACTACCATTACCAGCATAAGAACCTGTTCTTCCAATACCAATTTCTGCACGTTTTGCAATTCGATTTAACTGTCTTGCATCTAAAGGTAGATCGGTAGCAATCACAACAATGATACTACCTTGATCTTCTTGCTCTGGCAAATGATAATCTTGAATTAATTTTCCAAGAGGTCTTCCTTTAAAAATTAAATCTTTCCCATTAGAACTTCCAAAATTAGAATTGACTAAAACTCCTACGGTATATTCTTTTTCATCAATCGTAAAGACTCTAGAAGAGGAACCAATACCTCCTTTAAATCCATGGCACTTCATTCCTGTTCCTGCGCCAACAGAACCTTCCTGAAAATCATCTGTAGCATTTTTGATTGCCATTCGAACATCTGCTTCGTTTAATACGCGTCGTTGAATTTCATTAATTGAACCATCATTACATTCCATGACTAAAGGATTTACAGTTGAAGTTGAAATACCAATTTCTGGAGTTTCATCAATCATATAACTGATCAATCCATCGCTAACTTTTCCAATGTTTAATGTATTTGTTAATAAAATAGGGGTTTCAATCGTTCCAAGTTCCATGACTTGGACAAGTCCCATAGATTTTCCAAATCCATTAAAAAGAGAGCATCCGGCAACAACTTTTTCTTCAAACATGTTCCCTGAATGGGGTAGAATAGCGGTTATTCCTGTGTGTGTTCTTTCATCTTCTTTGGTGACTTGTCCAACAAGAACTCCTTTGACATCACAAATATTGTTTTTCTTTCCTGTTTTCATTTCTCCGATTTTCACAATTCTTTTTTTCATGTTGTTCACCTTATTTTCTATTATTCTACTATTCATGTATCATTAAATTGAAATATTAAATGATCAGTTTAAATTATACACTTTCTTTAATTTATGATATACTTTTAGTGAAGTTATATCAGCTTCATTTAATGTTTTATTACTTCTAGATAAACGTAATCTAGTAGTAATCGGTTGTGGGTATATCGAGTTTAATTCGGACCTTATTTTTTAATAAGTGAACCTGTGATATAATCCATGCCCCTTCCTTGCTTTTATTAACCTGCTTACATGTTTTTAGGACTTTTTTGTTTTTTTAATTGATCCTGCACTACTTACGAATAAAGCGAATTTGAAAGCATTTAATGGAAGACCAACCAAATATTACAGGTGTTATAAAAGGAGAGAAAATATGGAATATAATCCCTGTATCACTATCGATGTATCTCAAGGTAAAATCCATTTCCAAGGTTTTATTATCGATAATAACAAAAACCGTAAACCTGACAACATTACTCAACCTAAAGTTATGCGACATTCAAAACAAGGTTTTGAAAAACTACTAGAATTAATTTCTATTATTAAATCCAAAACAAATAGGATTCCTCTTGTGATTTTTGAATATACGGTAATTTATCACAAAACTTTAGAAAAGTTCTTACAAGAAAAGAATATCCAATATCACATTATCGCTCCTCTCCGTGCCGCTAAATCTCGCCAAAATGATATTAGAAGCGTTAAAACAGATAAACTTGCCTATTTAAGCCTTGCTAGAATATTTTATGATGTGAAAAATGATTCATTAGGTAAATTCAATGCCGAATCTGAATCTTATGAATCTATGAAACAATTAAATAGATTCTATGAAAATATTCTTTTACGTCAACAAGAACTTAAAGTCAATTTTAGAGAAGCTCTTGCTGTTATTTATCCTAATTATAAAATTTCTAATTCTAACGCAAATGGCGCCTTTAAAAACGTTTATTCTTTGGAATCTTTCGGCTTTCTAAAAGAATTTCCTCATCCTAAATTAGTCGTTAATAAATCTATTGAAGAAATTGAAGAAAAATTAATTAAATATTTAGGTAAAAAACATTCTAAATACTCTTTTTCAATTGCTTTTAGATTACTTGATTATTGCAAAAATTTTATTCCAGGTTGTTCTTTCGATCAACCTCTTGACGATAATATGCAATTCTATATTTCTCAAATTGAATTATATGAAATTCAGTTGAATGAAACTTTAGAACAATTAATCGCTTTAGCCAAAAATTCTTCACTTTATAATCTTCTTCTATCTATTCCTTGTGTTCAAGAAAGTCTTGCTTCAAGATTTGTTGCGGAAATTGGGGATATTAATAGATTTAATTCTTATAAGGCTATTATTAGTTTTGTTGGTAATGACCCTAAAATTTATCAGTCAGGTGATAATTTAGGTCTACACAAAAAAATAACTAAAAAAGGGAATAAACACTTACGTACTATTATTTTTTTAATTGCCCAACAAATGATTAAAGCTAAAAATCTTAACTCAAGTATTAAATTCTTCTACAAGAAGAAAACGCAACAAGGCCTTCCAAAACTTGCTGCGTTAATTGCCTGCAGTAATAAATTAATACACATTATTTATTATCTTAACAAAACAGGCTGTGCTTTTATCTAGCACATAGAGTTTAACACAAAAATAACTAAATATCAACATATTTGTCATCTAAATTGCAAATGTTGGGTAACAAACCTTTTTACGCTCATTTTGTATTAATTTACATATATGAGCATTTTTTTATTATTTTACTTGACTATTTATGTTTATTATATCATTTTTCTAACTATTTGAACATTCATTTTTTATTTTCTTTTACTTCAATTGTCCATATATATTCATATCTTTTTTAAACAAACAAATATTTTCACATATTTTTATAAGTAAAAATAAAAAGACTAGTTTTGATAAGAGATATTCTAATTATAAGAGAAAATCTTATAGTTCCTATTTGCTCCATAGGGATAGGCAAAAAAGAAAAACGACGTAACCGTGTATCAGTTACGCCGTTCGGTTGTGTTTCTATTTAGTTTTTGGCGGTTTTAGTCCTCTTTCTTATCCGTTTCGGCACGAGAGCGCAAAGCATCGTACCCT
>CANQVW010000073.1 GCA_947627395.1 uncultured Bacilli bacterium
AAATATTTAACTCTCTTATACATATAATGTTTTATTCTACTTATATTATATTCCTTTTTTAAAAATGCAAGCGTTTTATTTCTTTTTTCTTTAATATTTATGATAAACTAATAGAAAAAAGGAAATAAAAAAAATGAAAGATTTAAAAGACATTAGAAAAAAAATTGATGAAATTGATACACAAATGCAAACCTTGTTTGAACAAAGACTAGATATAGTAGGTGAAGTGGCTTTATATAAACAGGAACATCATCTTCCTATCTTAGATGCTTCTAGAGAAAAAAGTATGATGGAAGAACATTTAAAACAAGTAAAAAAGGAAGAGTATCTTCCTTATTATCAAACCTTTTTAGAAGATCTCATTGATATTATGAAAGAATATCAAAAAAAGAAAATTGAATCTTTTCATGTAGCTTATCAAGGAAGTGAAGGTGCTTTTTCTCATTTGGCTAGTTTAGCTTGTTTTCCAAATGCTACACTTATCTCTTATCCAACCTTTGAAGATGTCTTCATTGCGGTAAAGAATCGTGTAGTTGATTTTGGTGTTGTTCCCTTTGAAAATTCTTATACAGGTGAAGTTGGAGAAATATTAGATTTACTGGCAAAATATGATTTATGTTTTAATAAAATCTATGATTTACAAATCCAACAAAATCTTTTAGGAATTCCTGGAGCAACCATCAATGATATAAAAGATGTTTATTCAAAAGATCAAGCCATTGCTCAATCTAGTAAATTCTTAAAAAATAGAAACTTTACAATTCATGAATTTATGAATACAGCTCTTGCTGCAAAATATGTTCATGAACAAAATGATAAATCTAAAGCTGCCATTGCTTCTTTAGAAACGGCAAAATTATATGATTTAGAAGTGATTGCGGAAGATATTAATACATCACAATCGAATACAACCAGATTTATTGTGTTATCTAGAACTTTAGATAAAGTGGGAAATCGTTTCAATCTTTCTTTTACATTAACCAATGAAATAGGCTCATTAGCTAAAATCATTAATATCATTACCAATCATCACTTTAATATGGAAAAAATACAGTCTCGTGCCATTAAAGATTTACCTTGGGAATATTATTTTCAAATTGAAATTGTTGGTGAATTAAATTCTAAAAATACAGAAGATTTATTGAATGAATTAAAAGAACATACAAAAGAATTAAAAATATTAGGTTGTTATACAAAATAAAAGTGAGCCTTGACTATCACAGTTTTCAAAGAAAATTTAGGTAAGCTGCCGCGCAAGAGAATTAGGCGTGGTGTGAAGCCTCGCCTTTTCTTATACCTTGTTTAGATGTTTGCATTAGTCAACATCCTGAAAAATACAAAAAAGATAGCACCAATAAAGTTATAAATAATTTCAAAGAACTTTATAAACAGGAAACGGTAGTTTCGCTTGATTTACAAGACTATTTTATGGTATAATCACAGCGATAAACAGAAATTTGACGTTTTATCAAAACCAAATCGACTAAGTAGTCCCCTCGCTAATGAGATGCAAATTTCAATCAGACTTTGGACGAACGATATCAATATATGGAGGTTTTCTTGAAAATGAAAAGAATTATTGTATCATTTATCATGCTTGTTTTATCAATAATACTTTTGATTTGGATAACTGGCTGTGGATTCATCTACGATGGTGATACCTCCGTGGCGGCAAAGAAGTTGGATTCGCTCATTGATTGCATCGAAAAAAAAGATAAGGAGGGCGTTAAAGCATTGTTTGCACCTAACAAACTTGCAAATATAGACGATTTTGACGAGAGCGTTCAAGAACTTTTCAACTATTACGAGGGCGAATTTGTTTCTCATCCGAACAGTACTCCTGGATCTATGAAAGACAATGACTACGGCACAGTAAAAGAATATTTTTTAATACGGAATGTGGTATATACGACTGCCGACACATATTACTTTACGATTTTTTGGTATATTCGTGACGATACCGATAAAGAAAACGAAGGCATATGGTCACTTGACGTTATGAGATTGAAAGATTCTCCTAGCAATAACGACTCCTATTGCTATATCGGTTCGGATTGGACGACAGGTATTCACGTAGGGGTGATTTCGTCGGAATATTACTATGATTTGTTTTTTAATTATCTCCAAGAGGGAAACAGAAATGGACTAAAATCGTTGTTTGCCAAAAACGCCATTGCTCAAACAGATCATTTTGACGAGAGCATTGAAGAGCTATTTTTATACTATGAAGGAGATTATTGGTACGGCAATTGGAAAGACTCTGAATTTCAAAGTTCGAGAGAGAAAGGCGAAAAAGTAATATTTCACAACTTCGCACATAATGAAGTTACATCTAAACATTCGTATGATTTTGCTTTCAGATGGTGTTCACAGGATACCGCCGACGATGGCAATATAGGACTGTGGTCGGTCTATGTAAAAAGATATGAATATGACGAGGAAACATATAGTGAAACGCTCCGCACTCCCTATTGGGGTGACGAACTTTGGAAAAACGGGATCAATATAGGTGTTTTTGAGTAAATCCCTTAAAATAAGTGCATCTGTTTTTATGGGTGACAAGAACAACGTTTGATATTTTGCGGTTGAACATGGTTATGAAAAGACTAGGATAAGGCGATAGGATAAAATCGTTGGATCGTATCATGATATACAAAAACTCTCGGGTAAATTCGTCCGAGAGTTTTTTCCTTTACTTGAAAATATACTTTTAAAACTTTTTTGTTTTCTGTGGGAATTGCGTATGATTCGGCTTTTTTTATTCTTTCATATGAATCGCTTCTACTTGATTACGATAACATACATAATAACGAATAATGAGAATCATAGAAAATATAATAGCCACCAAACATGTCACTAAAAATATAAATAAATGAATAGAGGTATCTTTTAAATCAATCATGTAACAAATTACATATATTACAAAACATAATTGAGAAAATATAGTAAACAAAGATATAAAAACACTTTTATGAATGTTTTTAACCAATTGACTTTCAACAATCCCTTCGATTTCTTCTTTATGATTTTTATGAATGATAGTATCAATAGATACAACATAACTACGATTATAATATAACTTTAGTAAAGGAAGGGCAACACTTAGTAAAGGTGTCACAAACATTTCAACTAAAAACACTATTTTTAAAATACTTAATATGGACATACTTCCTTCTTCTAAAGGGAGTTTTTTTAAAATTGCGAAAATGATTAAACAAAGAACAACGAATAAATCAAATAAAACAGAAAAAAGAGGGAAACGATGGGTTTGATATTGATTCACTTGATATTTTAAATGGGTATAATTTGTGCCATAAATTTTCTTTTTTTGTAAATCAATGATTTCAAAAGCTTCATTTTGAAAAGAAAGATAATCGACATGAAATAAATTAGCTAGTTGAACAATTTCAACTTCTGTTGGTTGTGTGATTCCTTTTTCCCAATTTCGAATTGTTTTTTTTGGAACTTTTAAAATAGTGGAAAGCTCTTTAAAACTAATTTTATAATCTCTTCTATATTTAAATAAATTGTATGCAACAAAGTTCACTTCATTCACCACCCTATTGATTATACCATAGTTTTTTGGTTTTTGGCAAAGAAAAATAAAAAAAGAGCAGACAAAAATCTGTTCTTTTTAAAATGGTTCTTGATTCATCGAATATTGAATCAGTTGACCATATCTAACTCTTTTTTTAGAAGTGAGTTTACTTCTTTAAATTTCATCTAATAAATGTTCCCTAGGCCTCGACTTATTAGATCATAACCTATGAATTGGCGAAGTTCAATGAGGTTACTTAGGATATAAAAAATCCTTTTTGGAAGCTTCATGTTTTGTACAAATTTGAAATGCCATTTCATCTTTTGTACAATTATAGGATATCCATATTTTCTTGTTCTATACAAATTTTTTAAAAATATTTTTCAAATTCAAGTAAAGAAGAATAACGACCATTTGTATTTTTAAAAGTAATGTTACTATAAAACTTTTCTAAAATTGCTTTAAAATCTAAGCCTTGATTTGCATATTCATTCGCACCATATTGTGACATACCAACTCCGTGTCCTGAGCCACCTCCATAAAAATGAAGTGTATCCTCTTCCCATTCAAGTGCAAAAAATCCTGAAGGTAAGATGCTATCATTTTTAGTTACTCGTGAATAAATTGGATATTGATTTGTTCCATGGTACACCATAACATCACTTATAGCATCTCTTGGACGAATAGTAAAACGAATGTTATATTGATTAATCATACGGAAGGTAAGTTGATCTGTTGTAACTTTTAAACTGACAACAACTCCACTTTCTCCTCGCTCATCAACTTCAATATTTTGAATATTACCAATATCATTAGGAAAATCTGCAATGACCCATTCTCCATCTTTTAATTGTGGGTAAGATGATGGATAAGTAGCAGCCATCATTTTTAAATTCGCATTGATGGCATTCTTTAATTGTTCTTTTGTCATCAGAACATGCCAACGATGATTGGTATTTGCGCCACATGGACTATTGATTTGAATTTGTTTAAAAAATTGAAGCATACTTTCTTCACTATGTGAATCAAATTCAATTGGATTTCCTTCTTCGTCTTGGGTTAAGTTATGTCCAATCAAGTAAGGAATTTCATCAATGACATGATCTTCAATCCATACTTCATTTCCATTTGCGGTAAGTCCTGAAGAACCTGAAAAGTAATAAGCAATAATAGGCTCATCTTCATAGAACATACAAAGTCCTGAAGTTTGCGAAACAGCGCTTGAAGCAGCTTCTGTTGTTCCTATATTGTTATAGACTTGACTTTGTTCACTATCATCAACAGCATATCCATAATTAGGAAATTTTTGATTGTATATATCTCGTTGTGCATACGTTCTTGCCGCAACTGCTTGTGCTTTTAAAGCTTCAGAATTCCAAGAAGATGGCATTTCTGATGGGACAACTTTTGTTAAATAATTTTCAATGGGAACTTCATTTACCAATAACATCTTACCTTCATAAATGGAAATTTCTAAACGTCCATAATAAGATGGTGCTCCTAATTGACGTGAGATGGAAGAAACACTAATTTCATTTGCTCCTTCAATCAGTAAACGTTTATTTGTTTTGATATATGTTTTTCCAATCCACGCATCGATATAAGTTTCTTGAGAAGTGATGGATGTGTGAACATTAAATGCAATTTGTGTTTCTGCTGGAATTTGGTAAGTTTCTAATCCATCAAAGGTTTGCATTCTCATTGTTGAATTACTATATAAAATAATGTTATCATGAAACAAAGTAGATATATCAGCAATATCTTGAATGCTATGACGAATACCAACACGAATATTTACAAAAGATGGTTTTCCATCAATTAATATTTTAATTAGTTTTTGTTCATTATATTGAACATAAACATTTTCCATCCCTACCCATAAATCATCTATTGTGGCTGGGGATAACTTTCCATCTTCTAATCGAACAATTTCAAGTGTATCATCATAAGTTGTAATTGGGCAAGATCGTAATTCAATATATTGTTTTTCTCTATCAATCAATAAAACTTCTGTATGAATAATTTCTGTATCTTCTTTTTCTTCAACAGGTGGTGTAATTTCTGGTTCTTTTTCCTTTTCTTTTTCTTCTTTACATCCTGTAATCATAAACATTAAAAAGAAGAAAAGAAGAAAACATAAATACTTTTTTTTCATCCTATATTCCTCCTATAAATATTTCATCACAATGTTTCTATATTTATTATACCAAAATTAATAGGAAACTTCAATAACACGAATAGTATTTGTTCCGCCAATCGTTCCCCCCATACCAGAGGTAATGATGACTTTTGAACCAATTGGAAGTCCTTTTCTTCTTGCTATTTCATTGGCAACACCATCATATCCTGCAATGTTTCTGATGTTTTCAACAATCGTTGGAAAAACCCCCCAATAATGAGCTAATTGAATGCAAATTTCTTCTTTTTCTGTACAAGCAATAATAGGAACATTAGGTCGATACATACTAATCCTTTTCGCAGTTGATCCTGTTTCTGTAAAGGCAATAATTGCACTCACATAATCTAAATTTAATGTGCATTCCACAACAGATATACAAATGGCATCATTAATGGTTCTTTGTCTTTGTTCAATAGCTTTATTCAATCTTTCACGATAAGGGATGAAAGGTTCAATGGAGGCAGCAATCTTTACAAGCATTTCAACGGATTCCACAGGATATTCACCTGCCGCACTTTCTCCACTTAACATAACGGCATCTGTACCATCCAGAATGGCATTAGCAACATCACTAGCTTCTGCTCTGGTTGGAGTTGGGTTAGAACACATGGAATCTAGCATATGTGTTGCTGTAACAACCGGTTTACCTAATTGATTACAACGTTTAATAATTCTTTTTTGATATAATGGGACATCTTCTGGTTCCGTTTCAACAGCTAAATCTCCACGAGCAACCATAATCGCATCACTAGCCTGGATAATTTCTTCTAAATTTTGAATAGCTTCTTTACTTTCAATTTTAGACATAATGGTCATGTGAGGTGCACCCAATTTTTTAAGTAAGCCTCTTACTTCATCGATATCTTCTTTACTTCTAACAAAGGATAAAGATAAGATATCTAAATCTTCACTAACACCAAAGGTAATATCATCGATATCTTTTTGACTTAGGAATGGAATAGGTAAATGGACATCTGGAATATTGACACCTTTACGATTCTTAATCCACCCATGGGTTAAAACTTTACATGTAAATCCATCCTCTTCTTTTGAAATGACTTCAAAACGCATTTTACCATCATCAAATAAAATTAAATTTCCTACTTTAATATCGTCAAAAACCTCTTTACATTGTAATGTAAATTGTTCTTTCGTTCCTAAAACATCAAAGCGAACGATACGAACAATATCTTCTTTTGAAAAGTAGACGCCACCCTCTTCAAATAATCCTGTTCTAATTTCAGGACCCTTTGTATCCAACATAATCGCAATGCTTTTATTTGTTTTTCTAGATACATTACGAATGTTTTTAATTCGTTTTCCATGTTCTTGATAATCACCATGAGAAAAATTAAGTCTTGCTATATTCATTCCAGCATTGGCTAACTGACGTAGTACATCCACTGATTCACTAGCTGGACCAATGGTACAAACAATTTTTGTTTTAATTTGATTTTTCATACCTTATACTCCTACTTTAAAAAAGATTATACTATAAAAAGCAAAAAAAAGAAATACATAAATATCGTTTTCATCTATTTCTTAAATAACTATACCTATTTAAAAAGGAAAATATGAACTCCTACACCCATAAAAAAGTCCAGTAGAAGACTTTTAAAAATTTTACAGTTGTGGGACACAAAATAATATTTTAAAAAATAAATGAAGTTATACATCCAGGTTCAAAGAAAAATTTTGTGGTTTTGTGCTTTTGTGGTTTTGTGCCCGAAAATAAAAAATTTTGTGCCCATCGTCCAAAAATTTTGTGCCTACTATAAAAAA
>CANQVW010000074.1 GCA_947627395.1 uncultured Bacilli bacterium
ATTTTCCTGAAATTGATTGTCAGTCAGTAACTGATTTAACTCAAAGTATTGTTAATAAAATTAAAAATAAAGAATTTAATGAAAATAAGTCTTTAATAATATATTTTGGAACAGGAGCATCAGAAGATCTAGTAAAAGTTAAAAATATATCAATCGAATAAAATATATTACTGATTAATTATAAAACTAAAGATTCTAATTATATTATTGAACCCATTGTTAATGATCCCTGGGTTTTAATCATAGAAGTAAATCAAGAAGAAGTGAAAGATGTAGTACAAACAGAGATAATTTGGAAATGAGGATATAATAGTGAAGATAAATAAATTACTTTTAAATATATCTATAATAATTGAAAGGAGTTAATTGAAATGAAAAAGATATTTTTAGTGATAGTAATATGTTCTTTTATGTTTATTGGTGTTTCGTGTAAAAAAAATAATAATAATGTTCAATTTGATGTTTATGAAGAAAAACCATCTTTAATAGATTTTTATTATGAAGGTCATGAGACCGAAAAACGATTTGATGGTGAAGAGCTAAAAATATATAAAAATTACAGTGAAATGGTTGATGATCTTAATAGTAAGGGGTTAACTATTAGAGATAACACATTTTCAGAAAAATATTGTGATGAATTTTTTGAAAATAAATCTTTAGTGTTGTATTATTCTATTGATGCTAGGGATGGGTTTAAATATACATTTCAGTCAATGAATATTACTGATGAGGGAGTGGTGTTAAATATTGAAATTAATAGAGAAGGTTTTCTAGATGTGATAACACCAAGATTATTTATTATTGAAATGAATAGAAATGATATAGATGGTTTTAATAAATTAAAATGTAAAATTAAAGTAAAGGAGTAAAATATGGTTTTTAAGTATAAAATACGTAGATGTTTATTTTCAGTTGTATTTATTTTATTATTAATATTCAGTTTCTCAACAATTAGTGTAAATGCAACTACAAACAATAATGAAGAAATATTAACTAGTAATGTTACATTAGAAGATGATTTTCTTGATGATAGCATTATAGTAGTTTTAAAAAATGATATTTCGTTAATATCTAAAACGTATCTATGTAATGACTTTAATGAAATTAATTGTGTAAATGTTGAAGATTTAACAGAAAATTCAATAGATATTTTGCAAAAGCAAATTATGGCTGAGCAAACTGGAGATTGGACATTACTAACTAAACATAAAGAAAATAATATGCTCATAGATATTGATTCATTTAACCGAATATTGTGTTTAACTATTGGTAATCCAGACAAAGAAAATGTTATCAAAGCAATTAAAGAATTAGAAAAACGAAATGATGTATATTCTGTTGAGCCTAATTATATTGAAAGTCTAGATTCATCAGCTGATGATACCTATTTTTTAAATGATCAATGGGGGGCTAAATAAAGAATATGGGATTAACATAAACAAGGCATGGAATTATACTACTGGAAATTCAAATATTTTGGTGGGTATAATAGATTCAGGCATTGATGGACATCATCCAGATTTAATAAATAATATTAATGAAGACTTACATCGCGATTATGTAGATACTCCTTCAACGAGTGATGTTAGGGAAGTTGCTAAAGAAGATTTAAAAGATTTAAGAGGTCATGGAACACATGTAGCAGGAATAATTGGTGCACAGGCAAATAATAAAATAGGAATCTCAGGTGTTGTACAGAATGTAAGCTTGGTTTCATTAAGAGTTATTGATGAAAAGGGCATTTGTGATTTAAAAGATGTTCAAAGAGCAATTGATTTTGCTACTAAAGAAGCTATTCCTATATTGAATTGTAGTGGAGGTAATGAGATTAATTATAGTGGTTACATAGAGGCAATAGAAAATTATCCTGGCTTATTTGTGTGTTCAGCAGGTAATGATGGACAAGATAATGATTTATATGGTCATTTTCCATCAAATTATAATTTTGATAATTTAATTTCTGTTGGAGCTATTGATTCATATGGCAAAAAAGAGATTACTTCCAATTTCGGTGCAAATAATGTTGATATTTTTGCTCCTGGCAATTCTATTTTGAGTACATATCCGACTGATTTATATGATTCTTCTTTGTGGACAAATGTAGCAGTAGGTTATAGAAAAATGACAGGTACTTCTATGGCAGCGCCATTTGTTACAGGTGTTGCAGCATTAATGTTATCAGCAAATCCAGATATTACTCCTCAACAAATTAAATTTACAATTATGAACAATGCAACTAAATATTCTGCGTTAGATAATTTGTGTGTTAGTGAAGGAAGATTAGATGCTTTTAAATCTGTGAGTGCTGCAGTTTTTAATACATCTACAGTTAATGGTAATATAAAAATTAATGGATTTGTTTCAGGATATTCTATGAAAAATTATACAAATTTAGAAATACCTGAAAGTTTTGCCCAAATTAGTTCAAAATATGGTACACCAATACAGAAAATATCTATTATTGGAAGTACTGCTTTTAAAGGCTGTGTAAATTTAAAAAGTATCGATTTACCATCAAGTGTAGAACAGATTGATAATGAAGCATTTAGAAATTGTTCATCATTAACTTCAGTTATTGTAAATAGAGCAATAACAAGTATTACTAACCTAGGTGAAAATGTCTTTACAGGATGTGATAGTAATTTAGAAATAACTGTTCCAACAAATAGAATAGCAGAGTATAAAAATAAAGAGTATTGGTCAAGTTATCGAAATAAGATAGTACCATCTGACGAATATACTACATTTGATATTGATTGTGAAAGTAGTTTAAATTATTCGTTAAATTTAGATAAAGCGACTAATAAACTATATAAAATAAATGTGAATTGTTCTAAATCATATAAAATTAATGTAATTTCATCAAATCAAGTTCATATAATAATTTATAATTCAAACATGAATGAGATAAATAGTGGTAGTAATACATTATCTCAATTTTTGGGATTAGGGACATACTATGTATCTTTTGAATTTTATAATGTGAATACCTCAGGAATGTTTGAAATTGATATTTCTTTAACATGGACAAGTACTGATATCTTATTAAGCAGTGGAATTAATGATATTAAAAATAGTATGCACTTAAATAGTGAAAATGTATATCATTGTAATTATAAGTATTTTAAAGATCAAGGAGATGGATTTTATAGATTATTATTAAATGCAGGTAATAATGTATTTTATCCAGCAGAAGCAATAAGAATATATACAGATCAAAGTAGAACAACATTACTTAATAGATATGGGACAACTGGAATAAATAAACAAGCAATAACATACTATGGTGAAAGTGAATTGTATGTATTTTTTCCAGAAAATGATTATTATTATATAGAAATTACTCTTTCAAATTTATCATATACTTCAATAACTTTAAACAATAGAATCTATTGAAACTCAGGATTTGGATTACCAAAATAGTCTTGCTACAACAAGCATAGATGAACTATTTACAGATCAAAGGAATGATAGTTATTTTAAGGAAGTAACCATAAGCCATCCCTCAAAAATAAAACTAGACATTATGACAATTGAAACGAGTGATGTAGACATACCAGTATATATTTTTGGAAAATATCATGACCCTGGATATGAATCAAACATTAATCACTATTATTTAAATTTAGAATACACTGCTAGTATTACTAGTGGAAATGGAGAGTTAGCATTTACAGTTATTTTAAATCCAGGAACATATTATTTTGGATATTCAGATAATGTTTACAATGTAAGTATTCAATTTACATTAATAAGAAAAGTAAATACTGATTTGAATATTGATGGAACACTTGTTGCAGATCCTAAAGGAAACATGGGCTTCACAATTGGAAGTGAAGTAATAGCAAATAATGGAGCATTTTTAGGAAACACTATAACAGAAGGATTCACAAGATGCTTGTATTTAATGGTGGAAGATAGATTACGTGATCCAATGTCAAGACTAGAATATGATTGGTATTCCAGTAATGAAAGAATAGCAATAGTAACTGCTTATGGAACAGTTTTTGCCCAATCGGTAGATGCAGATACTGAAGTAACAATTTATGCAGTATTAAAAGAAGATCCAAGTGTAGTGTATAGAAAGACATTTACAATTCTAAATGAAATAAAAACATATGAAACAAATCCACTTGATTATTATTTGACTATGAGCATTGAAGCTGGAAAAAATGAGCAAATCAATTTAAGTGATTTAAATGTACCAATTGATATGACACAATATTATAATTGGTCAGGATCATCTTTATTAAATATTGATTATTGGGGATATATTTGTGCAGAACCAACTGCACAAGGTATGTCATTTGAAGTTATCGGTACGTATAGACTAAATCCAAGAGTTAAAATTCATATAAGAGTATATGTAAATTAAAAAAATTATAAGTAAATTTGTTAATAACAATATCATAAATATTCAATAGATTTTATAAAAATAAACAAATTATAAATTTTACTATCTATTTAGATCAACTTCGATAGTGGTATTTTATAACAATATAGTTTTGACTTAAAGAAAAGCACTTAGTTTATTAATGAATGCAGCCTTTTCGTACCATCTAGGCATTAATGTTATTTGTTCTTTCATAATAATGAATTTTAAATGAATATAGTACAAGAGATACAACAAGATTTTTGCAAACTGGAAGATTTGTACAACCAAAATATGCAATTCAAAAATTAATGAAAGAATGTATTTATGATGATAGAACTAAAACCACTTACAAAGTCAGAATTACAAAACATGACAACAGAACAAAAAATAGCAAAGGTGTGGAGTACGCTCAAGCCAAAGAATTCGACAAGTGGACAATAAAGGACATGAAGGAAGCGCCATAAAAACACAATCTAGAGGACGTTGAATCATTCCTATGGATCCGACATTGAAAGAAACAACTCTTTACTGAATATTCACAACGAATTAGAAGAAAGTACTAATCTCCAACAACAACTAAAGTAGCTAAGGCTAATGTAACAAAAGCCAAAAATAAAACTGTTACAACACCATCAATAATTGCAACAGTTACAACAACTACTGGAACCCCTGCAACTCCACCAACCCCAGGCACTCCTACACCACCTAACCTTATAACTATGTTACAGATTATTATGATACTATAAACAAATATAATAAGCTGTCTATAAAGGCTACTAAGAGAATTTTAGATGCTATTTTTGAGGAAATTAGAAATAATGATAAAATAGCTTTTAGAAAGTATCCAAGATCGTATAAGGGCACAAAATGTTTTGAAGGTAAGCGTGTAAGATACGACATATTGAATAAACAAAAAAAGATATACTAGTATAGTAAAGATTCATATTTCTATAAATCTTTATTAATTAGTATATCTTTTGTTTTTAACGATATTGATAAACTTTATTACGTTAAAACAGAATAAAAGCCATTAATGGAGTTTATGCTTTTTTAAATAATGAATTTTATCAAAAAAGTAATTAAATATTAAATGTTCGTCTTTGCTATATTTATTTAATAGAAGAATTAGTTCATAAAATATCCATTGTGATAATAACTATTCAAGATAAGAATAAAGTGATTTAATATCTTCATCACTTTCTTCAGGATATATTTCAAATGGAAAAGGAATTTTTAATTGCTCATATTTTTCAACACATAATTTTTTAAATGGAAGAAGTTCAACTTTTTGAATACAGGTATATTGATTTATAATCTCTTTTAAAGCGATGATATCTTCTTTATGATTATTGATTGTTGGAACAATGACTTGACGAATAATGGTTTTAATGTTATTTTTTTCCAAATAATCTAAGAAATGTAAAACTGTATCTAGAGATTGATGAATGTATTTTTGATATTTTTCGTTGAATGAGAATTTAATATCTAATAATACTAAATCAGTTACAGATAAAACTTTTTTTACATCTTCATTTAAAATAGTTCCTGATGTATCTAATGCTGTATGTAAATGATTTTCCTTTAATTTCTTAAAAAGGCTATAAACAAATGATGATTGAAGAAGAGGTTCACCCCCTGATATTGTTACACCTCCATCTTTATAATAAGATAAGTAACGTTTGATTTTTTCTAATACTTCATCATCAGTAACTTGTTTTTCTTTTTTTATTTCCCATGTATCTGGATTATGACAATAAGGACATCTTAGAAAACATCCTTGCATAAATAAAACAAAACGAACGCCAGGTCCATCTACTGTACCTAGCGTTTGATATGAATGGATATATCCAACCATTAATTACACCTACAAAGTTACATGGAAAGTTCTTTTAATGACTTCCCTTTGTTGCTCTTTAGATAATTTATGGAAGTTAACAGCATATCCAGAAACACGGATAGTTAAATTAGGATACTTTTCAGGATCTTCATAAGCTTCAATTAATTGATCTTTTGTTAATACATTGACATTTAAGTGATGAGCATTTTGTTCAAAGTAGCCATCTAAGATGGAAACTAAATTTTTAATTCTTGTTTCTTCATCTTTTCCAAGTGCTTGCGGAATAATAGAAAATGTATTCGAAATTCCATCTCTGCAACAATCATAAGGCATTTTCGCAACAGAATTTAAGGATGCAAGTGCTCCATTTTTTTCACGATTGTGCATTGGATTTGCACCTGGGGCAAAGGGTTCTCCAGCTTTTCTTCCATCTGGTGTTGATCCTGTCTTTTTTCCATAGACAACATTTGATGTAATGGTTAGTACAGATAATGTATGAATTGCATTACGATAAGTAGGAGTTTTCTTTAATTCTTCATATGTTTTTTCAAGAATTTCTTTCGCAATATGATCTACTCTATCATCATCATTTCCATAAGTTGGAAAATCTCCAATTGTTTCAAAATCTGTAATGTAACCTTCTTCATTACGAATTGGTTTAACTTTCGCATATTTGATTGCACTTAAGGAATCTGTAACAACAGAAAGACCTGCAACACCAAAAGCCATAAAACGAGTTACATCAGTATCATGTAAAGCCATTTGGATTTTTTCATAGGCATATTTATCATGCATATAATGAATTACATTCATTGTATTGACATATAAATTGCATAACCATTCTAAATAATAAGTAAATCTTTGATAGATTTCATCAAAATCTAAAATATCACGATTGTATACAGAGATCTGTGGACCAACATGTAACTTAGATACATTATCATATCCACCATTCATGGCAAGAAGAAGAATCTTAGGTAGATTGCATCTTGCTCCAAAGAATTGCATTTGTTTACCCACTTGCATTGCGGAAACACAACAAGCAATGGCATAATCATCTCCATAGATTGGGCGAATGTCATCATCATATTCATATTGAATA
>CANQVW010000075.1 GCA_947627395.1 uncultured Bacilli bacterium
ATAAGTATATTCCATAAATTCCTCCCAAATAGATATTCTTTTAATGTATCAAACACAGATACATTATAACAGATACCCGATGATTTTGCAACAAGACGCAAAAAACAGCCTGCCATATTGTATAACTGCAATAAATGTGAAACGGCGGAGACAAAAATCCGCCGTTTCAGGATGAATACCTTTTTTAAAATGTTAAACCAATACTACCCACTAAAGCCAAAATGGCAAATACCCAAAATACTACTGTCCATCCAACTTTTCTTCCCCAACTTGTTGTATTTTTAAATTGCCATCCTGAAAGAATTACAGAAACGACAAGGAAAATAGAAGCAATTTGACCTAAAATTCCTAGGTTTGTGGATGTATCAAATAAATTTAAAATCAAATTAATAATATACAGTATTCCTGAAATAATCAGTGCAAAGAAAGCACAAAAACCACCAATTTGTCTTAATTCCGCATTGTTACTTGTCTTTTTTGACATTTTTTGATTCCCTTCTTATAAAATAATTTTGATTTTTCATTTTTGTATTTCTATTTTTTATTTGTGTTTTCATCAACTGGTTTCTCTACCTCTTCTGTTAGAGTAGATGAGACTTCTTCTTTTGGTTGATGTTCTTTATGAACCGTTTTAACTTCATCTGGTGTAATTTCTACTGGTGTTGATGTATAGTTTTGAAGTTGTTGGTCTTGTTTTCTTTTTGTATTATTTGCACGAATGAAACAAAAAAGTACAAGACATGATAGAAGGCAACCTAAAATTAAATCTCTTGCTATACCAGCTAGAACATCTGAATTATTTAATGCATCCGAAAGTGAAACATTATTTATTGCACATATGATTACAATTGAAATAAGTTCTGAAAATACAACTTCACATATAGCTAGCGGAACTGCAATAAAATATGGATATTTGGATGAATCATTTGGATTCAACTTAAAATATACAAAGATAAAAGCATACCCCATTAATGCACCAGCAACTCCAGCAACAATGTTTAGTCCAACATAAAGAGCAATCCAAACTGCCACTCCAACAAATGATGCTAAGATTCCTAATAATGTTCCCTTAACTTTATTTGACATTGACTTTTCCTCCTTCCTTTGTTTCTATTTCATATTTTACCATTAAAAAAGGTTTAAATATATCTTTTTCTATCATCTTATTAATAATGATTTTTACTTTTCCTTTTTTAGATGAGGTTTCTAATTTTGGTGGAAGTAATGATTTTGCCTTATCACAAATGATTTTATCTAATGGAACAATATCCATGTTCTTTAAAAATTCTAATATCTCCGTTTTAAACAGCATTACATTAATCATAGATATCACTAATACATCTACATCTTTTTTATAAATTGGTGCAATGACTGTTTTTGTTTGTTGGAAAGAATCACTTGTTTTCATTTTCCCTTCATGAATACAAGGAAGTAAAGCATCTAAACTTAAATTATATAAGTGATTATATCGAAAATTCTTTTGATAGATGTTAGATTCTAAAATCGCTTCTGTTGCTAAAAAAGCGATATTTTTATGTTCATATTGATCATTAGTATAATTGATAATTTCATCTACAATAAAAACAACTGGAATTGTTAAAGTTCGTAAATACTCATCACAATATTCTATAATCGTATCACTTACAACAATCAACATTTTAATTTGCTGATCGAATAAATATTGAATCTGGTCTTTCACTCTTTGTTCGATTTTTTCTACTTGCATTCCTTCATAATTTTCAACTTGTAAATCATTGATATACAAAATATCATCATAAGGGAATGTTTTAGATAATTCATTAACAATGGAAACATTGTTCATATACATATCTAGTACGCCTATTTTTTCTCTTTCAACGTGATGAAACATATGTACCTCTTTCTTTATCGTTCAATAACAACTTGGTAAACACCTTGATATGGGAATTGAAACCAATCCATTTGAATATCTTTGGGATTTCCTGTACAAGTAATGGTGATTGTCCCTTGTTGTTGATGATTTTTTAAATGATTTTCTTCTAAATATTTTTTAAGCACAGGGGATAAACAATTCGAACTATCAATAATATTTACATTGGGTAAAGCCTCTTGAATCTCTGGAAGTAATAAGCCAAAATGTGTGCACCCTAGTATGATGGTGTCCACTTTGTTTTCTAAAGGTTTTAAAGTTTTTTTGACAACTTCATAAGAATTTTTGGTTTGTAAATCTCCTTTTTCTACAATGTCCACAAACGAACTACAACGAACCCCCATCATTTTATCTTTCAAGAAAACATCATAAGCTTTAGAATCAATGGTGTAATTGGTTGCTAAAACACCAATATGCTTTGAAACTTCTAATGCAGCCTGAGCAGCAGGTTCAATAATTCTAAGAATAGGAATTTGACTTTTTATGTGATAACTATTGGCGGTTGCTGTGTTACAAGCAATGACAATGGCTTTTACTTGTTGTTCTTCAAAATAATGTATAATTGCTTCAACTCTGTTTTCAATTTGTTCTTTGGTTTTTGTGCCATAAGGACAATATAAAGTATCTCCAACATATAAAAAATCCTCCTCAGGAAAACTTTTGATGAAGTTCCTTAATACCGTTAATCCACCAACACCAGAATCAAAGACACCAATAGGTTGTTTTTTATCCATTTTTTTACCTCGATTATATCTTTAATTTTTTAAAAATCATAGGGTATAAACCAATACACCAAAATACAAGAATTGCATAACGTAGGGCATCTAATACCATGGATGCACCTAGAAGTGTGAATAAAGATTTTAAACCAAAACGAAGTCCTAGAAGGGTAAGTAATCCTAAAATGAAACGAAACATTTTTCGTATCCATGAACCTTCTTTTGGATTAAAACGTACATATCTTTTTTCTAAAAGAGCTCCAAAAGCAAAACCAAAAATAGCTCCAATCGCCTTAAAAGTATCCGGTTTTCTAGCAAATAGTAAAGCAAACATAGAAAAAATAGCAATCACAAAATAAAGAACTAAACGATGATCTCCGCTATTTCTCATGCAAAGATAATAACCTACATAAGCAGTTAATAATCCCAGTAAAGCTCCAACAGTAACATCAAGTGGCCAATGTACTCCTAAATATAGTCTAGAAAGCATAATCAAAACAACAGCAATGATACTTATTATCCATAATTTCTTCTTTTTAAAATAAAAAGATAATGTGAATAAAACTGCACTTGCTGTCTGTGCATGTCCACTTGGAAAGGAATAAGAGCCTTCCTTTAAATCCTTTGTATTAACTAAAAAGTTGTCTATTTCCACAAACCGAATATTTTCATTGGCTATGGGTCGCTCTACTTGAGCGATATCTTTAATAACCCCATTGAGTGTTAAAGTTGCAAATCCAGCGACAGCAACAATTTCTGCTGCTTCTTTATGGAATACCCAATAAAGAAGGGGAAGAGCAATTAATAAAACCATCTCTTCTCCAAAAGCAGTAATAATAGTCCAAAAAATATCAAAAAATCCCGTTGCATTAGAAAATAATTCTTGAAACCAAATCATTATTTTTTCTTGGATTTCCATAATGTCAAAAAGCATAATTTTCCTCATTTCTACTTTATACATTTAGTATACCACATTTTTTTAGTTTAGGGTAGTTTTTCTTTTCCTTTTTTTGGAACTTATCTTTTAAAATAACAAAAAAAATGCTATAATAAATTATAATGGAGGTAAAAAATGAATTTAGATGTTCTATCCATTTCAAATGAAGTTAAAGAAGCATTATTACATCATAAACCAATTGTTGCTTTAGAATCAACCATAATTTCTCATGGAATGCCTTTTCCAAAGAATTTAGAAACAGCAAAAAAAGCGGAACAAATTCTTCGTAAGGAAGGAGTCACTCCAGCAACCATAGCTATTTTAAATGGAAAATTAAAAGTCGGACTAACCTTAGAAGAATTAACTTATCTTGCCAAGAAAGGAAGAAAGGTCATCAAAACTTCTCGTCGTGATATTCCTTATATTGTATCCCTTGGTCTAGATGGAGCAACAACAGTTAGTGCAACCATGTTGATTGCAAGTCTTGCATCCATTAAAGTGTTTGCCACAGGTGGAATTGGCGGAGTTCATCGCGGAGTATCTGAAACCATGGATATTTCCTGTGATTTAGAGGAATTGGGCAAAACAAATGTTGCTGTTGTTTGTAGTGGAGCAAAAGCCATTTTGGATATTCCAAAAACCTTAGAATATTTAGAAACCAAAGGGGTTTTAGTGATTGGATACAAAACAGATGTTTTACCTTTATTTTATACGTCAAAAAGTCCTTACCCTGTCAATATTCGCATGGACCATCCAAAAGAAATTGCGAAAACAATGAAAACAAAATGGGATTTAGGATTAAAAGGTGGTATTTTAATTACCAATCCAATTCCAAAAGAATATGAAATGGATCCAGTAGAAATGAATAACGCCATTCAAAAAGCTATAGAAAAAATGAATGAAAGAAAGATTATTGGAAAAGAAACTACACCTTTTCTTTTAGAAGAAATTGCAAATGAAACTCAAGGAAAAAGTTTAGATGCTAATATTCATCTTGTTCATCATAATTGTTATGTAGCAGCACAAATTGCAAAGGAGTACTATAGTGAAAAACTTTAAAGTTTTAGGAGTGGTTTTAGAATTAAATCCAATCCATGAAGGACACAAATACTTCATTCAAAAAGCAAAAGAAAAAGTTCAACCTGATTTTACTATTGCAGTTCTTTCTTCTTCTTTTTCAATGCGAGGAGAACCCATCGTTATGGATAAGTTCACACGAGCAAAATGTTCCTTACAACTGGGTGTTGATCTTGTTTTAGAGCTTCCTTTCACTAAAGCTGTACAAAGTGCTGATTATTTCACAAAAGAAGCCATTCGAATTCTCATCCATATGGGTATGACTCACTTTGCATTTGGTGCTGAATGTGAAAATATATCTATCTTAAACCATTTTAAAGAAATCACTCAATCGATTGAATTTCAAAATATTACTAAAAACTACTTACAACAAGGGTTGTCCTATCATACAAGTACTTTTAAAGCAATGAAAGAATTATTAAATGATGATGAACTTGCTTTATCCTATACTTTACCAAATAATACTTTAGGATTGGGATATTTAAAAGCTATCGATGAATTAAAAATGAATGAAATCACTATAGAGATTATTCAAAGAATTGACCATTCTTATTTTGATACTTCTATTGAAGAAAATTGTATCAATAGTGCTTCTGCTCTTCGTTGTGCCTTCAATAAAGGTCATGATATCAGTCGTTTTCTTCCTTTTCCTGATGAAATCTATTTTCAAGAAGAAAAAATGCAAAACAATCTTTTCTTTCTTTTGCAGTATCTTTTTATAACTGAGGATCTTGATACGCTTTCTTCTTATCATGGTGTTACAGAAGGAATTGAAAAAAGGTTAGAAAGTTTTATTCATAAAACAACGTACTTAGAATTTATTGAAAATGTGCAAACAAAAAGATATACAAAAAATAGGATTCAACGATTAATTCTTCATCTACTACTGAAAATAAAAAAAGATGTATCTAATAATCTCTATCTTCGAGTTCTTGCAATGAATTTACAAGGTGAAGCTTACCTTCACTCTTTACCAAAAGACACAAAGAAAATGATCATTACAACATTTAAAAATGTTTCTAGGGATAGTCATCTAAATGAAATTATGATGATGGAATTAAAAGCAACAAAACTATGGGGACTCCTAACAAATCAACCAACATTATATAAAAAAGAATTTGAAGTTCCCTATAAAGAAAGGAATCTATAATGACAACCAAAGAAATACGTCAAAAAATTGAAAATTTAGTTGATACTTCTTGCAATCAAACGTTAAAAGAAGCAAATGCAATTCAACATATTGGCATTGATAGTGATAAAAATATTGTCATCTTAATCATTAACTTGGCTAGAATTGGCACAGATGCGGAAAAAAATCTTCGAAGAGAATTAGCAAAAATTATTAAAATTGATCTTGGTTTTTCAGGAGTTCGTATTCAATTTGAGGAATCTAGAAACATTCAACATGTTGCAGGAAAAAATACACATTTTATCATCATTGCCTCTGGAAAAGGTGGAGTAGGAAAATCTACTGTTGCTGTAAACTTGGCCTATGCCTTATCTAAATTAAATAAAAAAGTTGGACTTTTGGATGCAGATATTTATGGATCTAGTATTCCTTTGTTATTAGAAATGAAAACAGATACCATCGATGTAAATGAGAGAAATAAAATTATTCCCTTTATTTCTCATGGTATGGAAGTGATTTCCACAAACTTTTTTTCTGAAGAAGGAAAACCTGTTGTATGGAGAGGCTCCTTATTAAATGCAATGTTAAACAACCTATTTTACCAAGTAGATTGGAGTAAGAATTTAGATTATATGATTATTGATACAAGTCCTGGAACTGGAGATGCTTTACTTGATTTAGCAAATATCATTCCAAATGCGGAAGTGTTACTTGTAAGTACACCAAGCATTGTTGGAAATGATATTACGATGAAAACGGGCATTGCTTATCAAGAGTTAAAACATCCTTTAATTGGAATTGTGGAAAACATGGCTTATGATGTAGTTACAAATCAACCTTTATGGGATATAAAAAAACAAGGTCAAACAACAAAACAAATGGCTGAATTTCTTCATTCTGAAGTGATTGTGTCTTTGCCATTTGAAATTCCAAAGCACCATCTAGCTCTTTATGAAGAGGATGAAGCTTGTGGAAAAATATATCGTGATTTAGCCTTGCTTGTTTCAATTCGTTAGGAACTGATTAAATCAGTTCTTTTTTTATAAATAGAGACATTGTCAAGAATTATAATAATTTGACCACTTATTAAAAATAAAACGGCAATAGTCAAGATTGTCGACCTAGAACCTTGATATTGTATGATTATCCACACAGTTGTGATAGCTAAACACAAAGGACGTGAGGTTAAGATATTTTCGCGTATCAATCAGTGTTTAGAAATCATAAGACCTTTTAGAGTATTTCTTTAATGAAACCTGTTTATACCGCTAAACTATTAAGATATTGCTTTGAAAATCCCATTTAATACTCTTCTTCAACTCGTGAGATGAGATAACGGCATCAGCTGCCACTTAGAATTGTATTCTACTTCTTTGCATTCGCTCTTTAAGAAGTATTTCACTTGTTTAGTCAGGTGCTTCTTGCACTCAGTGAAAAATCCATCTGTGAAATTGAATATTCTCTAATAATGTTGTAGAATGTATCCCGC
>CANQVW010000076.1 GCA_947627395.1 uncultured Bacilli bacterium
TAGTTACCGCAATTAAAGAAGGATCCTCCTATATTACCCTTCGTATTGCTGTTAAAAATGATGCAACAGGAAACTTTGATACATCTCCATTGCTTGCAAGAGCAACAGTGAATGTTAAAAATGAGTTTATTGTTGAAGGACGTATCTTAACAGGATATAAAGGAAATGGTGGAGATGTTGTCATCCCTGATGATTTAGGAATTATGTACATTGGTTCTTACGCTTTCTCTTTGTATACTACGGATATGAGTATAAAAGTAGATGAAGATGACTGGGATGCAAATAAAACAGCAGGTGGAAATACTGCCGTTACAAGTGTAACCATTCCATATGATGTCACGGAAGTACAAAAATATGCTTTCTATAATTGTACAGCTTTACAAAAAGTGACATTCCTTACTGGACCTGAAAATAAATCATGTAAAATTATTCGTGAATATGCTTTTATGAATGATGAAAAATTAACTGATATTAACTTAGAAAAAGTTCAAGTCATTGGAGCGAGTGCTTTTAAAAATTGTACATCTTTAGAAACTGTTGATTTTTCTAGCATTTATGCTTTGGGACAAGAAGCCTTTAGTGGATGTACAAAATTAAAAACTGTTGATATTACAACTTTAAGAAATGCATGGGCAGATGTATTCACTGGTTGTACTTCACTTACTTCCTTTACATCAGGAAAATTTACAAATTTCTCAGAAGGAATGTTTAAAAATACAGCATTACAATCCGTTACCATCTATTCAGATAGAATTCCTGCAAGTACATTTGCAAATTGTAATGATTTAACTTCTGTAACCATTGAAAATGATTTGATTTATATTGGAAGTGGTGCATTTGAAAATGATCAACATTTAACTACATTTACTTTCAATGGAAGTTGTGAATATATTTATCAATCTGCTTTTCAAGATTGTTCAGGTTTAACGACATTTACTTTACCAAATAGTTCAGTTTCCTTTGAAATGTATGTTTTCTTAGGTTGCAGCAAATTAAGTACAGTTGTTTTCCAAGAAAATACCCAAATCTTAGAAAACATGGGTGTATTGTTTGAAGCATGTCGCTCACTAACAACCTTTGAAGTTGATCCGAATAATGCAAATTATCAAGCAAAAGGTGAATTACTATTAGATGGAACAGGTAAACAAATTATTCTTGCTGCTCCTGGATTTAATTATGGTAATTACACCATCCCAGCAGAAATAGAAAAAATCAATGATGGTGCATTTAGTGGAATTTCAAATTTAAGAACTTTGAAATTTGCCTCTAATCCTGAAATTGGTGCTTATGCATTTGCGGAATGTACATCTTTAACAACAGTTACATTACCAGTGGATATGACTGAAGTTGCGGAAGGTGCATTTGATGCTTGTATTTCATTACGTAGTGTCATCAATATTAAGAATTTAAAAAATATTTATCCATTTGCTTTCGCAAATACAGCTTTAGTATCTATTGAACTTGGCGATGATTGTGTAGTTTATGAAGGTGCATTCTCACAAATTACATCTTTAAGAGTTGTAACATTAGGTAAAAACGTTGCCTTAAAAACAGGTGCATTTATTCAAGATACAGCTCTTGCAACAGTAAATATCTCTACAGAGGGTGGACTAACCATTGATGATTATTGCTTTGCAAATTGCATTCGTTTAGAAACTATCAATTTAGCTCTTGCAACAGGTGAAATTGGCGATTATGCTTTCTTTAATTGTCAATCCTTAAAGACAGCCAATTTAGAAAATATCACAAGAATTGGTGAATTTGCTTTTTCGGATTGTGTTTTACTTTCAAAAGTATTACTTCCAAAAGTGGAATTTATTGGCGATGCTGCCTTTGCTGCAGGAACACCGAATTCATCTAGTGGAGCAATTTTTTCCACCATCGATTTACCAGAAACCCTAGTTCATTTAGGAGAAGCTGTTTTCTATGGATGTCCAAATTTAAGAAGTGTGACGATTCCTTCATCCATCCAAGAAATGTCAGGATTTGTATTTGCTGATTGTCCATCTTTAGAAAGAGTTACCTTAGGTGATGGAGTTAAATTCATTCCTGAAGCAACATTCTATTATGATTCATCTTTAATTGAAGTCGTTGGCGGACAAATTACAGAAATTGGCGATAGTGCTTTCTATGGATGCTTATATTTAGAAGATATCGATTTAACCCATGTTACAACCATTGGTGAAGATGCATTTTATAGTTGTGCAAGCTTAACAACATTAGATTTACCTGAAGTCTTACATCTTGCCGCAGGAGCATTCTTTGCTGCAGAAGATGTTACTTCTATCAACATGCCAAAAGTTGAAACCATCGGAGAACAAGCATTAAGTTCAATCGGTGTTAGAACCATTGTGATTCCATCCACTGTTCAATTTATCGCACCAACTGCCTTTTATTCCAATGAAAATCAAACATCCTTTGTTATGATGACTGGAGATGTTGCATCAGATACAGGTGTTATCAATAGTTATGCATCCCTATATAAAGGTGGCTTGTATGTTACAAGTGTCAATGGAACAAAAACACTTCTTGCTTATCCATCTGGTGCTACAGCAACAGAATATACTGTTGAAGAAGGAACAGAAAGAATTGAAATATTTGCTGGTGCTGATAATTTATTCTTAAGGAAAATTATCCTACCTGAAACATTATCTTTCATTGGTAATATGGCTTTCTATGGATGCAATAACTTAGAAACTGTTGAATTTAGATCAACAGTAGCTCCTGTTCTAGAAGGAGTTCCTTATGGAACACAATCAAATTACCAATATACAGAAGGTTCAAAAATCTACAAATTGTTAACTCAATATTATGCCTTTAATGGTGTTTATCCATTTTATTATGGACAATTTAAAGCCATGGTTGGAACAATTGATCCATTAAACATTATTGTTCCATCTAATTTTGATACAACAGGATTTACCAAAGGAGAAGATGAAGAATATCCATATGTTCCGTCTCTAACCACTAGAAGAGGTTATAATCAAGTGATGTACGACTTGTATTTTGATTTAGATCATTTAACGGTTTCAAGTCATATTAGTAAAGATCAAAATGCAATTACATTCTTAAGAAATGTTTCCTTAATCCCAGCACTTGAAGATGTTAAAATATCTGATGAGAAAATAATTGTTGATGCAGTTACTGCATATAATGCAATGAGTCAAAAACTAAATGATTTCGGTTATACACAACAACAAATCGATGAAATGGTTCAAAAAATGAATCAAGCACAACAAAAAGTTAGACAGCTAAAACTAGCTATTGTCAATGAAAAATATAAAGATTTGGTTGCGGAAATTGAAGAATTAGGTCCAGTATTTAGACTTGATAAATATGACTTATACAAGAAAATTACTATTGAGCTAGATAATGTATCCAAAGAAGATCAAGCTACTTTAGATTTAACAAACGTTAACCAATTTAAATTATCTTATCAAGCTTACTTTAAGAATTTAAATCAAGAAGTATCGAATATGAATTTAATGAGTGAACACACAACAGCACAAATTATAGCAACCGCACTAGTCGCTACAGGAGCAGCATTTTCTGTTCTTGGTCTTGCTGTTTTCATCGGTAAACGTTGGTTTTAAAGGAGGGAAAACATGAAAAAATTAAGAATTATTCTCTCAATATTATTATGTTTTACACTTGTCGGTTGTGGTAGTTGTAGTAAAAAAGGAACTTCATTAGAATCATTTGTTGAAAAAATATATGATTCTAATGAATCCTTCACCTCTTATCAAGAAACAGACTCTTTATTAGATGGAGATGTTGAAGTATATCACAAAGATATTTCTTTTCAAATAGAGCGTGGAACAGATATTAAAACCACTTATGAAAAACAAGAGAAAAAGCTAAGTAACGATATTCTGTCATCAACAGGATATGATATCACTGAATCATCTTACTATACGATTGGAAATCGTAAACATGATACATCCAATGGATTAGATGTTGAAAGTAGTTACCCTGTTCCAACTTACTTTTTCACATTTGATATCAAAAGAGAATATTTACAAGATGAATTTTCAATTAAAAAAGACGGTAAAAAACGTATCCTAACTGCATCTGTTAAAGATGAATCCGTTAATGATTTCTTCCTTACTTTAGGTATAGAAAGTGTTCAAAATCTTCAAGTTGTTGTTACATTAACAAGTAATAAATTAACTTCTATGGAAGCAAATTATCATACAACAACCGGATTTGATGGCTCTATTAAAATAACTTATGACTATAGTAAAGTAACCATCAACCATTAAGGATGTGAATGAAATGAAATTAAAAAAAGGATTCTTACTTAGTTTACTTTGTATGTTTTCTTTATTCTTACTTGTTGGATGTCAAAAAGAAAAAGACTATTCTGGTTATACATATGCTGTTTTCTGCTTAGAAGGTGGGGCTTATCAAGAAGCAGTACCTCTATCTGGTAGTATCAATCAATTATGTGTACTAGATGAAAATGGTGAATGCTATCTTTTTGATCCCAATCAACTAGGTGATGGTAATGTCATCACTAGAAATGGTTATACATTAGATGGATGGTATCAAACTAAAGTAGGAGAAGGAGACGATGCAGTTTATTCTAATCCATGGGATTTTGAAAAAGATAAAATGACAAAAGATGGTGTTACCCTTTATGCAAAGTGGAAAAAAGTCATCAACCATGGTTATGATTTATATTACAAAAATGAACAAGGTGAAGATATATTAATCTATTCATATAATGTAGCTAATGGCGCTAAATTTAACGATCTTTTAAATCAAGCAGCTGCATATGGTAAAAGAAATCACAAGACTTTTTATGGATATTTTGATTCCTTTGGTGAAGAATGGGATAATAATTATGCGTTAAAAGTAGAGGATCCAGAAATAGCAACAAGAGTAAAAGTATATGCTCGATTCATTGATAATGCGGATAATGGTAAGGATTGGATTCTTGTTCGTGAAGCAAGTGATTTGTCCAATCTAAGCAATACTGATAACAATATTTATTTAATGAATGATATCGATATGGAAGGTAAATCCTTATCTTTTAAAGATTTTAAAGGAGTTTTTGAGGGAAACAACCATGCAATTAAAAATTTCTCCATTTCTTATGAAACAGGATTCAATGCATTAGAAAATGATGCTGTTACAGATGAGCCAAATCGTTTACACATCGGCTTATTTAGAAAATTATCCAATGCTACTGTTCAAAATGTGAAGTTTGAAAATGTAACTTGTGTTGTTGAAGCTGGATACTCGAGAATTGCATATATTCACGTTTCACCATTTGCTGTTGAAATTGAAAATTCAACAATCCAAAATGTAACTTTTGAATGTGAAGTTAAGATTGGTGATTCAGTAAAAATTGGATATGATGTCCAAGATAATCAAATGTATTACAAAAAAGATAATAATTCAACGATTGATGGTGTATATAATGTTACTATAGTACCATCTGAAGCGTGAAAGGGGTAATAATATGAAGAAAAAAATATCAATTATATGTTTTATTTTATTGATAGTTGTTTGTCTTACGGGTTGTAAACATGATAAAGAAGAGACAAAAAAACACTATGATAATGAAGTTGACACATTAACTATGTCGTCACAAGAAGTGGATGGTGTATTCAATCCATTCTTTTCAACAACCGCAGCTGATGGAAATGTTGTTGGTTTTACGCAAATTGGTATGTTAGGAAATGATAAAGATGGTGGTTATACTTATGGTGATGATGAAGCCGTGGTTGTTAAAGACTTGGGTATTATCACGACCGGAACGCAAGGAGTTGATCAAACCACTACATATTATTTTGTTTTAAAAAAGAATGTTCAATTTTCTAATGGTTCAAGATTATCCATTAAAGATGTTTTATTCAATCTTTATGTATATCTAGATCCCGTATATACAGGTTCATCGACCATTTATTCCACAGACATTGTCGGATTAAAAGAATATCAAACACAACAAGAAGATGATGAAGCTCAAAAGAGATTTAAAGATCAATTTGACATTGAAGCAAACCAAAGAATTAACAATATTCTTGCTGCTGCTGATGATATTTTTGATTTACATAAAGAATCTTTAGATTTAGCTCAATTTAAAAATTATCTTGCTGAATATGACACAGATGGTCAAATGGCTAAAGATTTAGATGAAGGCTTAAAATTATTTAATGAAGAATTAGAAAGAGATTATAAAAACTCTGTTGATACTGCAAGTTCAATTAAATTCATTGATAAATATGGAAATGAAAGTGCACAAAAATTAGTTACAGATGTTCAAGCCTTCCTTTATAATGAAAATTATATTACTTATAACAAGGAAGAAAATAAATTAGAAACTTCTTTAGCATCTAGTGTTGATGATTTAAAGAATTGGACACAACAACAAGCCATTCAAGCCATTGTCAATGATAAAGTCCCAAAAGATATTGCGGAGATATTAACTTATTGGCAAACAGCTTCAGATTTAAGAGAATCTCTATCAAATGCTGCCTTTGAAAAATACAATCAAGAACACAAGAATGATGTTAAATTCCCTAATATTTCTGGTATTACGTTTGCGAACAGAACTGAATCTGTTACATTTAAAAATGAAAAAAATGAAACTGTAACTTGTCCAGCTGTTCAATATGATGAAAATGGTAATATTACCAATGATACTTATGAAGTATTAAAAATCGTTATTAACGATGTCGATCCAAAAGCTATTTGGAATTTTGCCTTCACTGTTGCACCAATGTATTATTATTCAAGTCAAGAATTAATTGATAAATTTGATTTTGTTTCTAATTTTGGTGTAGAACGTGGTAGTCAAACATTTATGAATACTGTTGTTAAAGATCCATCTAAAATTGGTTTACCAGTTGGTGCAGGACCTTATCAAGCTGCAAGTGATTTCTATAGTCACAACTTAATTCGTTTTGAAAGAAATCCATATTATGTTGGAGGAGCTCCCCTAATTAAGAAAATCAACTTACAAGTTTGTCCTGAAAGTCGTATGACAGACTCATTATACAGTCATGATTTGGATTATGTTGAACCAAATGCAAAAACTGAAACAGTTAACCAATTAAAGTCCAAAGCTAAAGAAGGATTTGGAAGTAGAAATGTTAAAACAGCAGGATATGGATATATTGGTGTCAATGCATCTAAAGTTCCTACACTTGAAGTTCGTCAAATCATTATGCATTGTATTGATACTCAACAAGTTGTAGATTACTATGGAAGTAGTGCTATTGCTATTCAT
>CANQVW010000077.1 GCA_947627395.1 uncultured Bacilli bacterium
GTACTTCAATTATTTGAAGTACCTGTACAAGCTGCTATTGGAAGTAAAATTGTTGCTAGAAGTGATATTAAAGCACTTAGAAAAGACGTTTTAGCCAAATGTTATGGTGGAGATGTAAGTCGTAAGAAAAAATTGCTCAATAAACAAAAAGAAGGAAAAAAGCGAATGAAAGCAGTAGGATCTGTTGAAATACCTCAAAATGCTTTCTTGGCTGTATTAAGTTTAGATGATAACTAATTCCATCAAAGGTTTATATGTTCATATTCCTTTTTGTGAACATATTTGTTCATATTGTGATTTTTATAAAATGGTAAATCCAAAAGAGCATGAAACTTATGTCAACTATCTTTTAAAAGAAATTGAACAAAAAAAAGAGTTCATGAAAAATATTGAAACTGTTTATATTGGTGGAGGTACACCCAGTTGTTTAAATGTTCGATTATTACAAAAAATAATTCATTCTTTATCGAATGTTCTTTTACTTGATCAAATTAATGAATGGACAATAGAAGTAGATCCGATCCATATCACTTCAGAATGGATTGATTTTATTAATTCGACTCCCATTACAAGATTGAGTATTGGAATCCAGTCTTTAAATAATCAAAAATTAAAAAGAATGAAAAGATTACATCAAAAAGAAACGGCTCTATATGCTCTTGAACTCTTACAAAATAAACATTTTGACAATATATCAGTAGATTTAATCTATGGCTTTGAGGAAGATTCTTTAAATGAATTAACAGAAGAAATTCAACTCTTCAAAGAAAAAAATGTAAAACATATTTCTTTATATTCACTACAATTAGAAGAACACACGTTACTTTATCAACAATTTAAAAAAGGTTTATTTAAACCCATGCCAGATGATGAAGAAACGTCTTTATATGATGCGCTTTCTATGATTTTAAAAAGTCATGAATATCTACCTTATGAAATAAGTAATTTTTCTATTCCAGGATATGAAAGTAAACATAATTTAATTTACTGGAATAATGAACATTATTTAGGCATAGGAGCGGGTGCAAGCTACTATATTGATAATAAGAGATATACAATGACGAAAAAACTGAGTTCTTATTATCAAGGTATTGATCAAGAATCCTATAATTTCGATGAAGAACTTGTTTTATCGAAACAAGAACAAATGGAAGAAGAAGTTATGCTTGGATTAAGGAAAGTTAAAGGCATTTCCATCAAACATTTTCAAGAGAAATTTAATGAAAATATTTTTAATATTTATCCAAATATAAATTCACTTCTTCAACAACATTTTTTACAATTACAAGATGAATATTTATCCATTCCAATGAATCATTTATATATCTCTAATGCAATTTTAGTTCATATTTTTAGCTAATGTCATTTAGGAGTGTATATATGACCTTAAAAAAAGCTTTTTGTTTCTTTGGCTTATTATATTTTTTTGGAATTCTTTTATCCTTTATAATGATTTCAAAAGATTCAATATCTGTTTTATCTACTTATGAAGATCATTATTTTCATGTGAGCCATGTCTTAAAAACTTTTTTTATCAATTATTTTATTCTATTTTGGATGATTTCTTTATCTTATACCTATATATCTTATTTAATTCATCCAATTTTTATCCTCCTTAGAGGGTTTTCATTTGGTATATTAATACGATTTCTATTTCTAAAAAATTTATCCTATTTATTTTGTATTGGAACTTTGGATACACTATTTTTTCTACCCTTACTCTTTGGAATTCCTATGTTAACTTTAGGAAAAATCAATTTATATGATTCAAATGATTTCAAAAGAAAAATGTATTTAATAAGTATTCTATTTATTTTTATATATAGTATTTTATTAGAATGGGCAGGTGGACATTTTGGAAGAATATATTAATGAATTTCAATATTATGTGACTGGCGAATTAAATTTAAGTCGAAATACTTGGGAATCCTATCGTAGAGATGTGACGCAATACTTAAATTATCTTGAAAAATATCGTCATTGTAACACGCCAGATCAAATTCAAGTTGAGGATTTACGCTCTTATATTAGTAGTCTTTCTAGACACAATATTAAGGCGAGTTCTCAATCTAGAAAACTTTCCGCAATTAAATGTTTTCATAAATTTCTTGTTTTAGAAAAATACGTGAATAAAAATATTGCGAAAACTATTGATACACCAAAACCAGTGCGTAGAGTTCCAACAATTTTATCTGTGAAAGAAGTAGATTTGCTTTTAAATAGCTTAAATCAAGAAACTCCAATTGAAGCAAGAAATAAAGCCATGATTGAATTAGCTTATGCTTCAGGACTTCGTGTGAGTGAATTGGTAAATTTGAAACTAGGTGATTTACACTTGGAAATGGGATTTGTGCAAATCTATGGAAAAGGGAACAAAGAAAGAATTGTACCAGTAGGAGAAGTTGCTGTTGAAAGTGTAGACTACTATATTAAGAATGCTCGACCACAATTAATGAAAAAACATACTGATGATTTATTCTTAAATGGTCGTGATGGCGGAAAAATGACTCGTCAAGCTTTCTTTTTAATCATTAAAGAAAAAACGAAAGCTGTAGGAATTCATAAAGAAATTTCACCTCATAAATTACGCCATTCCTTTGCTTCTCACTTATTAGCAAATGGAGTAGATCTTCGTTTAATTCAAGAACTTCTTGGACATGAAGATATCTCTACAACTGAAAGATATACACATATTCAAAACGATCAAATGAATCAAACTTATTTGAAAGCGCATCCAAGAGCAGGAAGGAGACCAAAAAAATGAATAAAACACCATTTAAAAGAGTTTTTGTTATAGTTGCTGATTCTTTAGGAGTTGGAGCAGCTAAAGATGCATATAAATATAATGATGAAAATAGCAATACCTTTATGCATTTAAGCATGTCAAAAAAAGATTTTTCAATACCAACATTAGAAAAAATGGGAATTGGAAATATTACGACCATTCAAAACACAAATAAAATTGTCAATCCAATCGCATGCTATGGTAAAATGGAAGAAATCAGTGTTGGAAAAGATACACTGACGGGACATTGGGAGCTTATGGGATTGGAAGTTAAAACCCCTTTCCCATCTTTTACAGAAACTGGTTTTCCAAAAGAATTAATTCAAGAATTAGAAAAAAGATGTCACCACAAAGTTGTTGGAAATAAGGCAGCTTCTGGAACAGAAATTATTAAAGAATTAGGAGAAGAACATTTAAAAGAAAATAATATCATTGTATACACATCAGCAGATTCTGTATTACAAATTGCAGCAAATGAGTCAATAATTCCAATTGATGAATTATATCATATTTGTGAAATTGCAAGAGAGTTAACTTTAAGCAAACCAGAATGGATGGTCGGAAGAGTTATTGCAAGACCATTTATTGGTCAAAATAAACAAAATTTTGTTAGAACACCTAAGAGACATGATTATGCTGTCAATCCATTTGGCAAAACTGTTTTAGATTCATTGAAAGAACATCATTATGATGTCATTTCTATTGGTAAAATTGCGGATATATTTAATAATCAAGGAATCACAGAATCTTACAAAATTAAAAATAACCATGAAGGAATGTTCATTACATCTGAAATGGCCAAAAAAGATTTTTCAGGATTATGTTTTGTTAATTTAGTTGATTTTGATGCACTATATGGACATCGAAGGGATCCAATAGGTTATGCAAAATGTGTTGAAGAATTCGATCGCGATTTATCAATGCTTATCGATCAATTAAAAGAAGAGGATTTATTAATGATATGTGCCGATCATGGAAATGATCCTACTCATCATGGAACAGATCATACGAGAGAAAATGTTCCAATTCTTATGTATGGAAAAAATTTACAACCTTATCCACTAGGAATGCGTAAAACATTTGCGGATGTTGGATGTACAATTTCAGAAATCTTTCATGTTCAAAAGCCAAAAATTGGTCAGTCCATGTTAAAGATGTAATTTCTTTTTTTATACATAAATAAATACATAAAAGAAAGGGCAAAGGGGTAAAAAATATGATTGAAAAAGAATTTATCACTCAATCTGATTCCTCTCTTCCATTAATTGGAAAAGTTATAGAGCCTACACCTATAGAAGAGACAAAGGCAATTATACTGATTTGTCATGGAATGGCTGAACATATCGGTCGTTATGATTCATTCATGTCTTTTTTAACAAATCATTCATATATATGTGTTGCATATGACCAAAGAGGTCATGGTAAAACAGCTGGTTCAGTTGATAAATGTGGTTATATGGATGATGTTGATAATTTTGAAGCCTTAGTTCAAGATTTGCATACTGTCTTTTTACATATAAAACAAGACTATCCAAAATATCCTGTTATTCTTTTCGGACATTCTATGGGATCTTTTGTTTCAGAGCGATATGTACAACTCTATGGAGATACTCTTGATGGAGTTATTCTTTCGGGTAGTAGTTTAAATAAAGGTTTTTATTACTCGTTTGCAAGAAAGTTAACTTCAATCATTACAAAAATGAAAGGTAGAACTTATAAAAGTCCATTTGTGCATCATTCTAGCTTTACATCTTTTAATAAAAAATTTAGACCAAATACAACTTCTGTAGATTGGTTAAGCAAAGATATGGAAAATAATAAGGCTTATGAAAAAGATGAATATTGTGGAAACGTATTTTCTGTTTCATATTACAAGGATTTAACAAATGGCTTTAAGACCATTTTAGATAATTTTGAACTTGTTCCAAATCTTTTACCAATTTATATCATGTCTGGTGAAGAAGATCCCGTAGGAAAATTTTCTAAAGGTCCAATTGCTTTACAAAAGAAATATTTGCATGTAGGTGTTCATGACGTTTCTTTAAAACTATATCCAACGGGTAGACATGAAATGTTAAATGAAACAAATAAAGATGAAGTTTATCAAGATATATTAACATGGCTAGATAATCATGCAAACACAAAATAAATAAAAATTTAATTTCATACATCTCTTATTTTCTATCGTTAAATAGAAGAAGGGATGTATTTTTATATTACATAAAAATTTTAAATTAATTTTTTTAAATGATAAATTAATATATAATTTAATGAACAAAAATATGTAAAATGAAATAAAGAATTAATTTATCATTTATTATAAATATATAATTTATATAAGTAAGACAATAAAAAAATATGATAAAAAAATCAGATTTAATAAAATGTGCAAATATTATTGATTTTACCAATTATTTAATATAATTATATTCACATTCAAATTATGGATATAATTAAAACAATGTAATTTTAATAAATTTTGTTCAATAATGATTCATTAAAATGAATAATTTTGCAAAAAATAGGAAAATTTTAATTAATTAAATATAAATATATTTTGTCATTTATTCTATTTTAATCGTATAATTTCTAAATAAAAAATATTTATTAAAACGATTTGCTAAATGAAAAATCTATTCATTAAAAATCTATTTGTAAATTAATATAATTTTAATCAAAATCCATTTAAACTGCACATTCCAGCATAAAAGTAGAAATGGCCCTGATATTTAGCTCACAATCCATTTTCAACAATTTTTCCATTAATTACTCATTTAAATAATAAAATTGATTATAGCGTAAATATTAAGATTCTGTATTTATTAAATAAAAATAGTATATATTATTCTCATATAATATTAAATAATAATAACGTCCTAAAAATCAAATTTAGAGCGTTTTATTTTTGATTTGTGATGACTTGTCCAGTTGTCTTTATCATAAAGCTAAATAAATAACCTTTTTGTACAGAAATAATTTATAAGAGGAGAATTAAGAGAATATTAGAAATGATTTTAAAAATAGATATAGTTACAGATCTTTATTTTATATCATTAAAGAACCATGCAAGAAATGCAACAAGACAACTATAAAAAAATTATTAAATCACACTTTCTGCACACCTTTCTAGAGAAGCTGAACATTAAGAATTGCCCACATAATAAAAATAACCTTCCGGAAATGCCATTTAGAGAAGGTTATTTTTATAAAGATGAAGAATTCCCTTTAAATTTTGCTTATAGGAAGTTAGTTGTATATTACGACTTATCCACATTGCATTTTATTATTTAACAATTTAAAATATGCGGCGGACTAACTATATAATTAAATACTTAACATAATATATATTATAGGAAGTTATTCATGTATTTTTTAAAATGAATAGCACATATATCTATTAGTACTTTCGTATAAGACTATATGTGCTTATCTAAAAAGGTGATTAACTATTTTAATCATTTTTGTAATATTAAGCTCCTTTATAAAAGACTTATAAAATCGATTTTAGCAATTTATTATTTTAATACTTTTATTGTCTTGCCTATCTCTAATTTTTATTATTTTATTTAATCATTAAATCTTAAATCCAATCTGCTGCTACAGACTGATAAATATTTTACATAATAAATTATTTTCTTAACGTTTTATATTTGGTTTGTGATTGATGGATTGATGATATAAATTCAGTCCTATCAATGATAAACCATGATTTGTTGAAAAGTGAATGAATGGTAATTTAACATTAATAGATATAGTTCATTCGCTATTGTTTATTTGATTTTGATCATTATGTTTATTAATGATGGTTTCCCTTCTTCTTCATTCATAAATCTATTTGAATGAGTATTGTTTTATAATTCGCTTGTTTTTTTATGCATAATCAAAATGAAAATTATTTAAAGTATAATAATTGTTAATGTTAATAGTTTTTCAAAATGATACCGCTTACTATAAATTGTTTTAAAATTAATTAAATTAATGACTTTATTAGCGTTACAATTCTATTTAGTTAAAAATAACTAATAAATCAGCATTTTATGAATAAAATTACATTTTAGACAAAATTGATTAATAGATAAAATGCATTACATATTTTTAAAAAAAGAAAACAACCTAAGCATTTTAGTGAACTAAAATAATATTTATATTTTTGATTAATTTCAACCTAAAATTCCTATAAAAATTATACACGTATAAAAGGGTCTCACTTAGCAAGACCCTTTATCTATTATTGGTTCTATAATATTAAATGTTTTAAAGATTTTCTTCTGTGCACTTGAAATTTCTGTTAACATTGACAAGTTTTCTGTAAATTGT
>CANQVW010000078.1 GCA_947627395.1 uncultured Bacilli bacterium
GAAAAAGTGACCGATGTGAACCAATTAGCTAAAATTATTACAGCAAGAACTCCTTTTGATGCCCGTGCAACCATCTTAGGTCATATCCAACGTGGAGGTTGTCCAACTCCTCGTGATCGTGTACTGGCTTCTGTTATGGGAGTGAAAGCCGTTGAAGAATTATTGAAGGGGAATAGTGGTTGTTGTATTTGTGAAGTGAACAACGAATTAGTTGCCATTCCAATTGAAAAAGCATTAACCATGAAAAGAGATCAAGTACAAGAAAAATATAAAGCATTTAAGGAATTATGGTAAAAAAATATGTGTAAAAAATGTTATATCACAACCCCAATCTATTATGCAAGTGGTGATGTTCACATTGGAAATTCTTATTCCACCATTGTTTGTGATACATTCGCTCGTTATCATAGATTGAAACAAGATGAAACCTACTTTCTAACAGGTATGGATGAACATGGCCAAAAAATAGAGGAAGCTGCTAAAAAACAAAATAAAACTCCACAAGCTTTTGTGGATGAAGTGGCTTTAAGAACCAAAACTCTTTGGAAAAATTTAGAAATTACAAATGATGATTTCATTCGTACTAGTGAAAAAAGACATACTAAAATCGTTCAAAAAATTTTTGAACAACTCCTTTCTCAAGACGATATCTACCTTGGAACTTATGAAGGAGATTATTGTGTTCCGTGTGAGGCTTTCTTTACCAAAACACAATTGAATGAAGATGGAACTTGTCCTGACTGCGGAAGAAAAACCATCAAAGTTCAAGAAGAAAGTTATTTTTTAAGATTAAAGAAATATGAAAAACAATTATATCAATTTATTCAAGAACACGAAGATTTCATTCAACCTGAAACAAGAAGAAACGAAGTTCTTTCCTTTATTGAACAAGGACTAGAAGACTTATGTGTTAGTCGTACCTCTTTTGAGTGGGGAATTCCTGTTTTAAGTAATCCAAAACATGTCATTTATGTTTGGATTGATGCATTAGCGAATTACTTAACAGCCTTAGGATATCAATCTGATGATGATGAATTATATCAAAAGTTTTGGAATCATGGCGATGAAGTTGTTCATGTTGTTGGAAAAGATATTCTTCGTTTTCATGCGATTTATTGGCCTATTATGTTAATGGCTTTACATGTTCCCATTCGTTTCAAACTATATGCTCATGGATGGATATTAATGAAAGAAGGAAAGATGAGTAAATCCAAAGGAAACATTGTTTACCCAATGGAAGTTGTTCAATCCTATGGATTAGATGCTCTTCGCTATTATTTAGTCAAAGAAATGCCTTTAGGAAATGATGGAATTTTCACTTGGGAGCGATTTATTGAAAGATATAATGTCGATTTAGCCAATGATTTAGGAAATTTGGTGAGTCGTAGTATCTCTATGATGAATAAATATTTCGATGGAAAAGTAGAAAAACCTAAGAAAAATGAATTTTCTTATGATCAAGAAGTAGAAGAAACCATAAAAAATACCATAGCAACTTACATAGACTCTTTTGACCATTTTCAGTTTCAAAATGGGTTAATTGCTGTATGGGAACTCATTGATCGAATGAACAAATATATCGATGAAACTTCTCCTTGGGTTTTAGCAAAAGATGAAAAACAAAAAGAAGCTTTACAAGATGTGATGTATCACCTATATGAAGGATTACGATTAGTTGCCATTATGATATCACCTGTTATGCCTGCAACAAGTCAAATCATTTTAGAAGAACTAAAAGTAGAAGAATCTTTAAAAACTTTTTCTTCTTTACAATTTGGATTAACTCCTGCTTCAAGGGTAATTGAAAAAGCAAAAGTTTTATTCCAACGTTTAAATATGGAAGAGGAATTAAAAAAACATGAACTTAATGCTTGTAGCGATGAATAACCTTCTAGAAGGTAAGGAAACTTCTTTCTTACTTCCAGTTGTTATTTTATTAGGAATAAGTGTTTTTCTTTCAACAATTCTTTCTCTTTTTAAAATCCGATTTTTACCATCATTTGTTGTGGAAATGGTCGTTGGAATCTTACTTAGACAAATCTTTTATTCATCCTGGATAGAACTAGAAGAAACTCGTTTTTCCTGGATGATGGATGTTTTATATGTCAGTGGATTTGTTTTTATTATGTTCTTAAGTGGATATGATAATAATTTTCTAGTATGGAAAGAACAATCTAATGAAAATCAAAAAACTATTCACATTCGTAATCTTTCTTTTATCTTATTAGGAATAGTCTTTTTGGTTTCTTTTTTGTTATCTACTTGTTTTTTAAAACAATATGAACATCCATTTTTAGGAATTATTTTAGTAGGGATTACAATTTCTTCAACTTTTGCTGGAATTGTCGTTCCACTGGTTCAAACAGAAAAAATAGCAAAGACAAGCTATGGAAATATTCTAATTTATTTTTCAACAATCTCGGAACTTTTTTCTGTCGTCTTACTTACTTTATTCATGATTTTGTTAAAAATTAATTGGCTTCGTTTATTATTTTATATAGGAATCTTTCTTATTTTTATTTTAGTATGGCTCATTGAGAAAATATGCAAAAAAAATATTGAAAAAATCAATGAAGGAATGATGTTTCTTCCTGTTCGATTAGCCATTGTTGCTCTTTCTGGTTGTGTTTTGTTATCCGACATTGCTGGGGGAGAATATGTCTTAGGGGCCTTTTTACTTGGAATTTTCATGAAAAAACTAAAAGTAAATTCTCATGTCATTCATGTCATGGAAAGTATTGGTTTTGGTTTATTTATTCCGATTTTTTTTATTTTAGTTGGGTTAAATTTTGATATTCGCATTTTTATATCCCATCCAATATGGATTGGAATTACTTTATTGTTGCTTCTTACTTTCATCGTAAGTAAACTACCATTACTTTATTTACTCCGTTATTATAGCAAAAAAGCTTCCATTGTTGCTGTTTTACTCGCTTCATGTACTTTAGTTGTTTCCATTGCGGTGAAACACATTGGTATAGAACAGGGTATTTTTTCACCTGAGTTTGGAGAAAGTCTTGTGTTAGCATCGATACTTTCTTGCATTCTTTCTCCAATCATTTTTGAAATTTTATTTCCTTTCGCAATATATAAGAAGAAGGAAACATTGTTGGAACAAGAAGAGGAAAAAACAATTTCGTGAGGATGGATATGAGTCAGTTTGATAGGATAAAAAAAATATTTAAAAATAGAACCTTAATAAGCGTTTTAGGAATGATTGTTGGTTCAGTCATTTATTGTTTTTCCATTGTATTTGTCTTAGGATTGGGTAAATTTTATGCAGGTGGTTTGACAGGAATTTCGCAAATCATAGCAGACATTTTCGATAAACCTTATTTAAAATCGATTTGTATTGGAGTTTTCAATGTTCCACTTTTTATATTAGGATGGAAGGGCGTAAGTAAAAGATTTGCGGTACTGACCTTAAGTTCTGTCTTATTACAAATGTTACTCATTTATTTATTTGATATTGCTTTTGCTCATAATTTTAATCCTTTTAAGGTATTAAGTGAAGGAGATACGATTGTTTTATCTATTTTGGGTGGACTTTTATGTGGTGTTGGTTGTGGAATTACATTACGCTCAGGTTCTTCCACGGGAGGACTAGACATTGTATCGCAAAGTTTCTCTTTAAAGACAGGAATTCCCTTTACTGTCATTTCCGGAAGTGTAGATACCATCATCATTATTGGAGGTGCCATTGTTGGGGGAAGCATTGCTGTTGGAGTTTATACGATTATTCGTTTGATTATCCAAGTTTTAACATTAGATAAGATTCATACTATCTATAAGTTTCAAAAAATCACCATTGTTACAACGAAAAAGGATGAATTAAAAGAAGAACTCTTTAAAGATTTTAGACATGGTGTTACAATGTATCCAGCAATTGGTGGATACACAGGAGAACAAAAATGGATTTTTGAAACCATTGTCATGACATATGAAGTTCAAGATTACTATCCAATCATTAAACGAATTGATCCCCATGCATTTGTAAGCTATATTGCAGTTAAAGGGGTTTTAGGAAATTATAAGAAAAATGCCATCAGTTAATCTAGGATGGTCATAAATTCTAAAATGCAAAAGAATAGGATGATTCAAATACCTATTCTTTTTTTTAAAAAGTATGAACAAAAGTAAAAAATTCTTGTAAATAAAATATAAATATTATACAATAGACATATCTATGAAAGTTATAAAGAAGATATAGGATTGATGGAAAAACAAAAGCATTACTTACTTATGATTTAGGATTAAAAAATCAAGGAACCATCAGTTTAAGATTCAAATGTACTGCTTCAATAGACCTACAAAAATACACATCAAGAACCATTTTTTGTTTTCCATCCTTTACAAGTCAAATGAACAATTGAGTTGTATATATTGATGATTCATCTAGACAAATCTTTTTCGCAAGTCAAGGAATAACCTACAAAACAAGATTAAATGTTTACCCTGGTTGGTGGCATTTATTTACTTTTACTTGGAATAAAACGAGTGTACATATATACTTAGATGAACAAGAAGAAATAGCCGTACAAAAAGAAATCAACACGGGTAAAACTAAGTCAAAGCACATCTATCAATATTATGATGAAGATTCACTCATAAAACAAACTCCTCAAATGGAAACATTATCAGATGGTACAAACATAATATATTCTTATGATAGAGATGGAAACATCATTCATAAAGTATCTATATTTAATCGAAAAATCAAAGAGAATATCCATTATAGATATGATGTAGCAGGAAGACTCATCAGTGAGAAATGTTATCGAGGAGAAACATTTGATTATTGTTATGAACATACTTATAATAAATCAAATGACATTACCAATAAAATAATATATAATTGTAATGGAAAAATTCAAGCAAAAGAAGTATATATTTATTCCTCAACAATCAAAAATCAATTGAATAAAATTGATATCTATGATAAAGATAACAATAGCATAGGTACAAAAACATTTACATTTACTGAAACAGATACATTTAGACCAAGTAGTTATAACCAAAACAAACTTACATGGGAAGGTAAAAGATTATCATCCTATGGAAATAATCAATATCAATATAATGATGAAGGAATTAGAATATCAAAAATCACATCTAATGGAATCACAAGATATACCTTAGATGAAGATAGAATAGTAAAAGAAACAAGAGTAAATGGACTACCTACTTATTATCATTACGATGAAAGTGAAATGTTAGTAGGATTTCATTACAATGGAGAAGAATATTTTTATTATAGAGACCTTGTTGGTAATATTATAAAGATAGTAGATTCAGATGATTAGTTAAAGTAGAATATAAGTATAATGCATGGGAAAAGTATTAAGTATCATAGGAGATCGTATAATACAAAAAAATCAATAGTTTCCTATATAAAGGATATTATTATGATTTTGAAACAGGACTCTTCTATTGCAACTTTAGGTATTGTTCACTAGATTTATGTAGATGGTTAACACCAGATTCAATTGATTATTTAGATCCTAAATCAATTAATAGATCAAATTCATACTATTATTTTTATAATAACTCTATAATGTATGCTGATCCTAGTGAACATTTTGAAATTACATTAACTGCCTTGTTAATTGATGGTTTAATAGTAGGTGCAATCGGTGCAAGCGTTGGGCTAGGCGCAACAATTTATAATGATGTTAAAGATGATGGAGTTATAAATGGAGATTGGACAGATTGTACTGGAAGGATTCTTGGAGGTTTTGTATTAGAATTTCATCCTACTGTGTTTATTAAATTGATATTTCAAAAAAGTTGTTTAGTATTTCGTTTATTAGTTGAAAATGCATTTACAGCAGGCTTTAAGCTGTTTAATGCATTTATCAAATCATATCTTTTAGGGAGAAATGAATAAATGTCTAGATATATATATTCTCATTTGATAAAGATGATATTGACTTTTTTAATATTTATTACTTTTATAGGTATTTCTGTTTATTTTATTGGTCGTTTATTAACATCTAAAGAAATAGAAAAAGGATGTGTAGGTGTTTATGTTTTTTGTATTATTGCATATTGTGTAATAACTATATTTATCAGTTTATTAAATAAATTTGCAAAGAATAAAATTGTTTTTAAACAAGGGAAAATATGTTATAAAAATAGAGTTTTTTATAATGATGAAATAAGTATTAAATATTTTAAACCTATTATATCAATTGATACTACACAATTAATTCTTCCTGTAGTACATATAAATGCTAATAATTTTTATTTAACATGTTATCTTTCAAGAAGAGATATTAAAAGACTTAAAAAGATGAATTTTGAAATTAAAGAAATATGATTTAATAAAATAATTAGGTTTTATTAAGAAGAAACTGAATTATATTATTGTAAATCTAGATATTATGATCCTAATGTATGTAGATGGATATCAATAGATGATATAAATTTTTTAGATTCTGAATCTGTTAATGGATTAAATTTATATTGTTATTGTGTTAATAATCCAGTGATGTGCGCTGATCCTAGTGGAAATTTCATATTGGTGTCACTAATTGGTGGATTGGTAATTGGAGCATTCGCCGCAAGTGCCTTTAATGCAATAAAACAATTGAAAAACAATCCAAATTGTTTAAAACAATCCAAATTGTTTTTATGTAAAAGTTTTTACTAGTGTTTTAAAAGAATTATTTAAGAAGATAAGATAACTGAAGTTACAGGTTTGTTTTTAGTTTTATTAAGATGAATTTTAAAAAATGAGAAACGGGTATCACTTTGAAAAAGTATTAACAAAAGTAAAAAAATCTCTTGACAAGTGAATCGAAAAAGTGTAATATATTAGAGGTACATTTTATTAACCCACAAATAAAAGCCCTTAAACAATTAGATAAAATCCACATTATCTAAAATAAAATAAGGAGGACCAAAAATGAATAAATCATATATGCCAAGTGCACAAAAAATCGAGCGCAAATGGTATGTAATTGATGCTGAAGGAGTTGTGTTAGGAAGACTTGCAACCGAAGTTGCATCGATCTTAAGAGGAAAACATAAACCAACCTTTACTCCAAATATGGATAGCGGAGATTACGTTATCA
>CANQVW010000079.1 GCA_947627395.1 uncultured Bacilli bacterium
AAATGATGCTTTTTCTATAAAATTGTACTTACATTTTTATTCCATAAATTTAAAGATAATTTAGGCAAACTCGGGTTTAGTTTATAAGTAGCTTTTTTTATTTTACATGTTCTTTTTTGACATTTCTTTTTAGTTTTGATATAATGAACTTGATGATTAAAAAAGGAGATATCTTATGAAACAAAAGAGGGAACCATTTCGTTATTTAATTATTTTTTTAGTTTATATAATTGCTAGTATTAGTGAAATCTTTTTTGCCTATTTATCTTCTTTTCCATTATGGCTTACTATTTTACTAGTTGATATTTATGCAACAGTCTTCATATTTATATTTAGTTTACTGACTCACAATGCATCCTTTTATGACCCTTATTGGAGTTTTCAACCCATGGTAATTATTATAGGACTGATTTTATTCAAAAAAACTTTAAACACCATGATGATTTTATATATCATTTCTATTTTCATTTGGGGTATTCGATTAACTGCCAATTGGGCATATACGTTTAAAGGAATTTCACCAGCTCATCAAGATTGGCGTTACACAATGTTACATGAAAAAACAGGTAAAATGTATTTCTTTGTGAATTTTTTTGGAATTCATCTTGTTCCAACTTTAATTGTATATAGTGCCATGTTGCCTGTCATTTTTGTATTTGAACAATCTCCTCGTTGGAATATAGGAAGTCTATGTTTTTTTATCCTCTCTTTGCTCGCCGTTTTTATAGAAGGGTTAGCAGATTGCACTATGCATCATTTTAAAAAAGAAGGTAAAAAAGGATTTAATCGTTTAGGTGTTTGGAAATACTCACGTCATCCAAATTATTTAGGGGAAATCACCTTTTGGTGGGCAATTGCACTCATGGCAATATGCGTCATTCCATCTTATTGGTGGATTATTTTTGGGGCTTTTTTAAATACATGCTTATTTTTATTCATAAGTATTCCTATGGCAGATCAACATCAATCTCGTAAAGTAGGCTTTGATCTATATAAACAAAATACAAGAAAACTTTTGCCGATTTATAAAAAACAATTTATCTCAAAATAAGTTATACGATTTTATTTTTTGACATTATCTTTAATTTTTGTTATAATGTACTTAGTTTATGAACCAAAAAAAAATAAATGTCATAAGATAATAGAAAAGGTGAGAATATGAATCAAGAAAATAAAAAGAAAAATAAGTTTTCTTTATATTTAGAATCAAAAGGATTGTCATTATTTGGATTTTTTTGCTTTCTGTTTTGTATTGTAATTATTACAACAAGTGTTATATTTTTTATATTAACGGACAATGATAATGTACGTAGTAAATTAGCCTTTAATGCTTTTGAAAGTCTTTTAATGATTATTTATTTGTTATTTCCAATCTTAGTCAGAAAAACGTTAAAGGTTAAAATTCCTAAAATCATGTTAACGATTTATATTGTATTTTGTGGAGCTTGTCAAATCTTAGGAGAAGTTATGGACTTTTATGGAAAAATTCCTTGGTGGGATTCCTTACTTCATGGATTTTCTGGTGTATTATTGGGAGTTCTTGGCTTCATTTTAGTCAACACTTTAAATCATATTGATCAAAACAAAATAAAATTAAATCCTTTATTTGTTGTTTTTTCAGTGGTTTGTTTTGCTGTCACATTAGGAGCTTTATGGGAATTAGTCGAATATACCATTGATGGAATATTTGGATGCAATATGCAACAATTCATGCAAACAACAGATAGTACTTTAGTTGGCGGAGAAGATATTGCACTCGTTGGTCATGCCGCTTTAGAAGATACTATGAAAGATTTATTTTTAGATTTATTGGGAGCAACCATCATTGCTGTTATTGGATATTTTCAATTAAAGAAAGAAAAAAGTGGATTTACTCATGCTTCATTAGAAATATTATCTGATAATGATTCTGCTGATGAAAACAATTCAACGGAACCTCATTTAAAGACAAATGAAGAAAATACTTTAGAAAATGAAATAAAAAAAGAATAAAATATCAAACTTGTACATATATTATACTAAAAGCATAAAGGAGTATAAAATATGCACAAATTTTTTTCTTGGAAGAAAGTTCTTTTCTTTTTCATTGTCCTTGTTTTATTCATGTTACCTGGTTTTATTTTTCGTAAAGACGTATCCTTTTATAAGGAATTAATTCTTCCTTCTTTTGCACCCAAACCCATTGTATTTGGAATTGCTTGGAGCATTCTTTACTTGATTCAATCCTTATTTATTACTATTATTTATTTCCAATATGAATCAACAGAAGGAATTAAAAACTTAAAAATTTTACTATTTTTAAATTTCGTTTTTAATATTTTATATATGCCTATCTTTTTTAAGTTTCATCAATTGTTTGGTGGATTTGTTATTTGTTTGCTTGTTTTAACAACTCTAATTTTAGTAATTCTCAAAAGTAGAGAATTAAAAATTTCCTACTTATATTTAGAAATTCCTTATTTGCTTTGGAGCGTATTTGCAACCATTTTAGCAGGTTTTATTTATTTTTTAAATTAGTTAGAATGAAACTTAACCATAGAGGTTAAGTTTTTTCTTTTGAAATTATTTTACAAATACATAAAACTGTGGTAGAATACTATATAGAATATATTATTTTTAAGGTGAAAACATGAAAACATTAAAACGATATCAATTTTTAATTATCCTTTTCATCATCGTATCTCTTTTTCTTGTTGCATATAGTTTTTTTGATGAGAAAAATATACCTATTGTTGTTCGATATGTTGCTTTGTTTGTTTGTGGTTTTACCATTAGTTTAGAATTCTTATTACAATCTGCTTTTAAAAGTATTAAAAAAATGATTTACTTAGAGAAAAAAATGGACTTATGGAATAGCATTTCCTATCGAGTTAAAAATGCTGGTGAAACATCTTTTAATGAAATGCCAATGGGAATCATTGTATTTGATGATGATTTTGTCATTGAATGGGCTAATAATTATGCTAAAAATATTTTTATGAGCCCTCTTGTTGAAAGATCTTTTTTAAACTTAAATGAAGAATTTGCTCAACTTGTGGAAAAAAGACAAGATACGTTTGTAGTTACATTATATGGTAAAGTATATTTATGCAGACATATGTTACGTGACCATGTCATTTACTTGACAGATATTACAGAAGAAACCAATATTCAAACCAAATATAAAGAAAGAATGTTGGCATTAGGTATTTTAAATTTAGATAATTTAGACTTAGCTACTTCCACATTAGATGCGCAAGAAAAATCATTACAAATGTCAAACTTAATTGGTATTTTGTCTGATTGGGCTGAAGATAATAATGTTTGCATTAAAGGATATAGTGAAGAAAGATATTTACTTGTCATGGATTATCAAACCTTACAAACTTTAATGAAAAAAGAATTTAAGATTTTATCGACTGTTAAAGAATATTGTGAAAAAGAAAGTATTCGTATGACAGCAAGTATTGGTATTGCTTGTATGGATGTTCCTTCAACGCAATTAATTGATGTTGCAACCGAGCAATTAGAACTAGCTTTAAATCGTGGTGGTAACCAAGCCATTGTGAAAATTGATGATCAAATTACCTATTTTGGAGCAAAGAGTGAAGCCTTTGAAATGAGAACTCCTGTTTATATCCGTGTGAAAACAGAAGAGTTTATTGATTGTATTAAAAAGTCTAGTAAAGTATTTATATTGAGTCATCGTGATATGGACGCAGATGCCTTTGGATCTTCATTAGCTGTTCGTAAAATTGTCCTTGCAAATGGAATCGATGCTAAGATTGTATTAGATGAAAATCTGATTGATGAGACTGTAAAAACTATTTATGAAAGTATTAAGTTGAGTCACATCAATTTATTAGATTACTTTGTTCCTGCTTCCAAAGCTTTAAAAGAAATGGATGATAATGCGTTACTTGTTGTTGTCGATTGTCAATATCAATATTTATTAATGAATGATAAACTTCTAAAAAAAGCAAATCGTATTGCTGTGATTGATCATCATAGAAGAAATGCGGAAGCGATTAATCGTTTTGAATTTTTATATACACAACCTTCCGCCTCTTCAGCAGTAGAACTTTTAATGGAAATGTTGGAATATATTGATCATAATAAACTTGAAATTACCCCAATCGAAGCAACATGGATGTTAATGGGAGTGGTCATTGATACGAATAACTTTACTTACCATACGACTTTTAGAACATTCATTGTTCTTGCAAAACTACAATCCTTTGGGGCAGATATGGCAAAAGTTCAAAGATTCTTAAGAGAAAACTTTGATGAATATGTCAAGAGAATGTCTATTTTAAATAACCTTGAAATTATTGAAGGGGGATATGGTATTGCTGTATGTGATGATGGTATTTATGAAAGAGCCTTTTTAGCAAAAATAGCAGATAACATTATTACAGTCAATAACATTAAAGGTTCATTTTGTATCGGAAGAATTGAAAAAGATGTGGTTGGTATTAGTGCTAGAAGTCTAGATGAAGCCAATGTACAAGTCATTATGGAATACTTAGGTGGTGGTGGTCATTACAATATGGCGGCAACACAATTACGTGACATTACATTAGAAGAAGCAAAAGCGAAATTAATTCAATGTCTAAAAGATCATAAGGAAGCAGGAGGTAAATCAATGAAGGTCATATTAACAAAAGATGTTAAAGGAAAAGGAAAAGTCAACGATGTAATTGATATCCCAGCAGGTCATGCCAATTATTTAATTCGTGAAGGTCAAGCCATAGAAGCAACCCCTGACAACATTAAACAACTTGAAATGAGTCGAATTCAAGCACAATTAGAACAAGAGCGTTACTTAAAAGAAATGCAAGAATTAAAGAAAAAAGTGGATTCTATGAGTGTTAAAGTACAAGTAAAAGTAGGAACTGCTGGAAAAATGTTTGGTAGCGTAAGTACAAAAGAGATCGTTGAAGAATTTAAAAATCAAAATGGAATTGAATTAGATAAAAGAAAAATTTTATATGATAAAAATATTGATGCCTTGGGAACTTATAAAATTCCAATTCAATTACATAAAGAAGTTACAGCAACCATTACATTATATGTTGTTGAAAACGGAGCAAAATAATGGAAAACCAAAAACAAATACCCAATGCCGTTGAAGCAGAGAGTTATTTACTTGGGTGCATGTTAATTGAACCAAACATTGTTGATGAAGTTTTAAATCAATTAGATCATCAAGACTTTTATTCAAAACCAAATCAAAATATCATGAAAGCAATTGAAAATGTTTATGAATCAAGACATTCAATTGATCAAGTGATGATTATTGATGAATTAAAAAGAATGAATGTATTCGAAGCAACAGGTGGATTAGATTATATCTATGATATCATTAATAGTGTTCCTGTTGTTGCTAATATTGAAGCTTATATTGAATTGATTCATCAAAAAAGATTAGAAAGATATTTATTAGAAGTTGTTAGAAAAATATCAGATAATATCTTAGATGGAAATATGGAATTTTCTGATTTACTTGTTCAATCAGAACAACAATTAATGGATGTTGTCAATCGTCAACGTGTTGAAGACATGAGACGTTTAGATTTGCTAACAGATGAAGTAATTGATATCATTGAAGAAAATAAAACTAAAGAAGGAAATTTGGTTGGATTAGATACAGGTTTTCAAGATTTAAATACGTTAACTGCAGGATTTAAACCAGGTGAATTAATTATATTAGCAGCAAGACCTAGTATTGGTAAATCTACCCTTGCTTTAAACTTTGCCGCAAATGTTTGTCGAGCAGGAAAAAGCGTTGCTTTATTTTCATTAGAAATGGGAAGTGATCAATTAATCATGAGATTGTTGAGTACATTCTCAGGACTTGCTTTAAATAAAATTGTTGCTGGTACATTAACCAATGAAGAAATGAATATGTTAATGCAAGCAAAAACAACGATTAATAAATTCCCTCTTTATATTGATCAATCTTCAACAACCAGTTTAAGAGACATTCGCTCTAAATGTCAAAAGTTATATCGTGATGATCACTTAGATATGATTGTCATTGACTATTTACAATTATTAAGTAGTGGTGAAAATCGCATGAATCGTGTCGATGAAGTCGGTCGAATTAGCCGTGGCTTAAAAGAAATGGCTAGACTATTTAAAGTTCCTGTGATTGCTTTGTCACAACTTTCTCGTATGATTGACCAAAGAGAAGATAAAAGACCTGTTTTATCTGATTTACGTGAATCAGGAAGTATTGAACAAGATGCTGATATTGTTATGTTTTTGCATCGTGAAGTTCCTAAGAAAACAGAAGGAGAAGATACAACGAAAGTTGTACATAGTGCTAAGACAGAATTGATTGTTGCGAAAAATCGTCAAGGAATGACGGGTAGTGTTGATTTAATTTTCAAGGGTGCACAAAGTCAATTTGTCAGTGAAAAGATGTTAGATAGAAAAAATGTGGAGGCTAAATAAGTGTTTAACAGATTAGATTTAATAGAGAATCGATATTGTCAAATCAATGAACTTCTTCAAAGTTCCTCTGTTGCAACAGATATTAAAAAGATGACAGCTTTAATGAAAGAACTTCGCTCTTTAGAAAAAACAGTAGAAACTTATCGTGAATATAAAAAAGTTGTTCAATCTTTAAAAGATTTAAAGGAACTGATGAAAGAAGAGGATGCTGAGATTCAAGAAATGGCCAAAGCTGAATTCGAAGAACTACGTGGGAAAGATGTTGAACTCGAAGAAAAGTTAAAAATATTATTATTACCTAAAGATGAAAATGATGATAAAAATGTTATTTTAGAAATACGAGGAGCAGCAGGAGGAGATGAAGGAAACATCTTTGCAGCTGATTTATATCGTATGTATAGTCGATTTGCTGAATCAAAAGGATGGAAAGTAGAGGTCATGGATTCCCAAGAAACTGCTTTAGGAGGATATTCTTTAATTGAATTTATGATTTCTGGTGAAGGTGTTTATTCCTTTATGAAGTATGAATCTGGTGCACATCG
>CANQVW010000080.1 GCA_947627395.1 uncultured Bacilli bacterium
GACGAAGCAAGTCATTTATATCAATATTCTCATCATCCCAATAAAAGATTAGAATATGATTATCAAAAGATACTTGATGAAGCAAGAAATGATTTGAACCCCAATTCTTTATGGGTATTTTGTGGTAGCCTATATTTTGTCAGTGAAATTAGAAAAGTATATCAAGTTAAAGGATAAATCATTCATTTGATTTATCTTTTTTTATACAACATATTGGTATAGAAAACATTTTCATCCAAGATAATTTATTTTTTTTTCTTTTTTCATCCTTTAAAAAATGTAGTTATATATAGTAGAAACATTTCTACTAAGAAAGGAGGAATAGGAATTTGTTTTATTTGTTTATGGCTCTCTTTTATGACAATTTTTCTCTTTCCTATTTTTTATAATAAACAATCATAAAAAGGAGAAGGAAAAATGAAAAAGAAAACCATAGACATATTTGGTATATTTATAGGAGTCATCATTGGTGGAGTTGTTGGATATTTCATTGGAACATATCTTCATCAAAGTAAACCTACAACAGTTTTAACTCAAGTAGACCAAGAAGGAACAGTGTATCTTTTTGAAATCAAAAAAAGTGACCAGTTAGAAGACGTAATTACGATACAATCACAACTAAAAGAAAAAAATTTAAATGGAGAAATTGTTCATTTAGGAACCATTTATTATTTATATGGTAGTATTGGTGGAACCTTAGAAGATGTAAAGCTAGATAAAGCCCATTATGAATCTTTAGGATTTAATGGTACGATTGTTTCTAGCTACATCATGGATTTACCTACCATGTATCCTAAAGGAACCATGGAATATTCTTTTTATGAAGATGTTATTTCGTGTTTTGTGAAAAGTTTAAAAAATGAATCTTTTTTCATCAAAGATGAATATTACCAAAATCCCATTAATATTGATCTTTTTTCTAATTTAACTTTACTTGAAGCCATTCGAAATGATACGATCAAAAAACAAATCCAACTGGATACCTATAAACAATTAATGGAATGGTTTCGTCAATAAAGTAAAAATGTTTATTCCTCGATAATATGAAAGTAGAAGCGAGGAATTATATGAAGTATGATATGAAAGAAATGACAGAAATAGAAAAGCCAAGAGAAAAGCTTTTAAAATATGGAGCAAGCCATTTAGCAGATTATGAACTTTTCGCAATCTTATTATGTACAGGAACCAAAACAAAATCTGTATTAGATGTTGCCATTGAATTATCAAAATATTTATCGACTATTTCCTCTCTTCCAGATATTACCTATGAGGAATTAATTCATATCGATGGAATCGGAAAATCCAAAGCGTTGATTATTCTATCTGTCATAGAACTTGGAAAAAGAATGATGAATCCAGCCAATACATTAACGGTTGTGAAAAATTCAATGGATGCTTATTTATTTTTAAAAAATGAATTACAAGATAAAACACAAGAATATTTTGTGAGTATTTATCTTTCTTTATCTAATAAAGTCATTACCCATCGAATTATTAGTATTGGAAGCCTTACACACACGATAGCAAGTCCCAAAGAAGTCATGAAATGGGGACTAAAATGTTCAGCTTACGCTGTAATTATTGCGCACAATCATCCAAGTGGAAATGCTGAACCAAGTAAGCAAGATATGGAGCTCACGAAACAATTCATCCAAGCTTCCCAAGTGGTAGATTTGGTATTTGTTGATCACATTATTATAGGGAATCATTGTTATTATAGTTTTCATGAAAATCGAATAATCCACGAAAAAACCACATAAAATGAAGTGGAGGTATATCTTGTGAATTATGTAGATCGTTTCTTGTACAAACTCTGTTTTTTAAGTATGGTTTTACTTTGTTTTTTAGGATTGAATCACTTTCATGTTTTATCCATTTCAAAGCTTCAAGAGACTTTAAGTCATCCCATGAATTTCATGTCTTTGATGATGAAGCTCAATGGAAAAACAAAATTATTAGATTTAGGAATTGATACGGAAGTAGAAGTTTCTTCCATGGGACATCGACTAGAAAAAATAGACCATGGATATCGTATTTTTTTAGATACTTATGAAGGAGTAGAAAATCTTCGTTTAGGAAGTGTCATTAAAATTGAAAAAAAGAATGGATATAAAGTCTATATACAATCTAGTGATAATATCATTTATTGTTATACAGATTTATCATCCATTGATGTTCATTTGTATGAGATTGTGAAAATGGGAAAAATTATTGGAAATGTTGAAGAAACAGAACAAAAATCCTATTGTTTATACATGTATCAAGGAAATCAATATTTAGAAGAATGATTCTTCACCCATCCATTTATGTTTTACTCCTTTTTTTCTTGTATGCAGGACTCTTAAAAGAAGGCATTTTATTCATTTTGTGTCTGTTCTTACATGAATGTGGACACCTCATCCTATTACGTTTTTACTCCTCTTGTAGTTATAAAATTCATTTATCTTTATTTGGAGCAGAACTTGAAACATCCACATTTCATTTATCTAAAGAAAAAGAAATGATAGTCAACCTTGCAGGTGTTACAGTCAATTTTTTTATTGTTTTATTTCTTTATCTTTTTTTAAAACAAACAAAAACCATTCAAATGTTAATTCGTTATAATTTATTGTTAATTGGTTTTAATTTACTCCCCATCTATCCACTTGATGGATTTCGAATCATAAATACTCTTTTGATTGGAATTCCTTTTCGTAAAAGAATTCAAATCACCCAAAATATTTCTAATCTATTTTTATTTTTCTTTTTCCTTTATACAATTTATGTTCAAAGTTTAGCGTTTTTTATCATCTTTTTCGTTTTAGTCTATAAAAATATGAAACATAAGCAATGTTATCATCAATTATATTTGCATCATCTTTTTTTAAAATTTCAAAAAAGAAATACTTGTATAAAAACATAAAACCATGCTATAATGAATAAAAGGAGATCTTAAAATGAAATATAAAGTAAAAAGTGAATATTCTTTTCCCATCATTAGAAATGATAAAACTTATACGGTTCGTGTGATACGAAAAGATGTAAAAAGAGCAAGTATCGCCATCAATCATCATGGAGAAATTGTTTTAACATCCTCTTCACCCTATACAAAACAAGAAGTGGTTTCCTTTTTGCAAAAAAATGCAACAATACTCGATAAGTTGTTAAATAAAGTTTCATTCATATCCCTAAAAGATCATGAAATTATGTTATTTGGAACCATCTATGAAGGAGTATGCATTCCAACCTTTCAAACAAACTATAAAATAGAAGGAAATACCATTTATTATAAAGAAATCCATTATATTTACCAAGATGCATTAAAAGAAATAGCAAAACAATTTGAAGCTTTTAAACAAGTATTTGATCAACACATCAATGCAACCATTTCTTTTCGTAAAATGAAAACAAGATGGGGCGTTTGTTATATTCGAAAAAAGAAAATCGTTTTAACAACAGCCCTTGTACATGTTCCTAAAGATTTGATTCAATATGTCATTGTTCATGAGTTTTGTCATTTTATTGAAGCGAATCATAGCAAAAATTTTTATCTTGAAGTAAAAAAATATTATCCAAATTATCTTGATGCAAGAAAAAAATTAAAACAATATTCCTGTTTTCTACCTTAAAATACATGATAGAGTTATCTATATGTATTTTTCTTTTTTTAGAGTAATTTTCACTTATCTTCGATAATATAGTAGTAGAATAAGAAAAATTATTCAAATCATCATTTTAAAGAATAGAAAACGGAGGAAAAAATGTATCATATTTATTTAAAAGATGTTGAAGAATTTATCAGTAAAAGAATGGCCAGTGGACCGATTGTGGAAAGTAATTATATTTCATCTACTTTAAAAAATCGACGTTTGGAATTATCAATGACTTTATCAGAAGTGACAAAAGACATTTGTTCAGAAGCGTTTCTTTCAAAAGTTGAAAGAAATTTAATGGATGGAAAAAATGAAAGAATTGCCATGTTGTGTGAGCGATTAGATTTAGATTATCAACGTTTAATGGATATTGAAGAAGGAAGTCGCATCATGGATTTATTAAATTCTTATTTTGAAGAAAACTATGAAACCATTTATTCCATGGAAAATGAATTGAATCAAACCTTTTTTGTCGCCCAAGATAAAATTGTTTATGCATATATATGTTTTTTAAAAGAAGATTACAGATCTTTTCATGAAGCTATTTTAGAATTAGATGCAGTCAAAGAATGTTTGTGTGATATTGAATTATTTGCTTTATTTCTAATTATGATCGATTACTATACAAGAATTCTTGAATTAATGGAAGCGAAAACTTATTTAGGTTATATAAAGAAATTAGAAATTGACAATGATATTGTGACAATGATGATTCTCGAAAGAGATTTTATTCTTTCATCTAAATTAGAAGATGAGCGAGTAGAAGAAACTTATGTTCGATTAAAATCCTTTTATGAACATGGATACCCCATTCGAAAACAATTTCTAATGATGATTTACTATTTAAAAACAAAAAAGGAAGAAAGGTCTTTAAAAACTTTAGAAGAAATCAAAAAGAATTATTTCCCTCAACCCTATGAATATTCTTTTTATTATTGCAAAATGTACTTACTTACAGAACTAGAAAGATATTCGGAAGTGTTGGAATCGATTGAACAAGAAACCTATAAAACTTTTGAAATCTTTTGTTTATATGCTTATTCTTTATTACATTACATGGAACATTTAGATGATAAAACATTAGAGACAAAAAAGAAAAAATTAGAAGGATGGATGACGACAACAAAACATAAGGGAATTGATGGTTTTCATCATGCATTTTTAAGATTATTGATGTATGAAATTGAAAAAATGGATGATCAATTCATATGCAATTATTTAAAAAACTATTTAATTAAAGAATTTCAAATGTTTAGTTGTCCTTTATACCAACGACATTATACCCAACTCTATTGTGAATTATTAGGTCATTTATCTCGATATAAAGATGCGTATCTTTTTTTATTATCTCATAAAAAAGCCTTGAAGAAATCAAAGATTTAGTTTATAATGTGATATATAAATCAAAGATACAAGGAGAATTCAACCATGGAAAGTGCTTTTTTAGATTGGAATCATTGCTTAGATGATGAGCTTCTTTCTCTTAGAGAGGATGCTTTAAAACGACATATTCCGATTGTATCTGATGAGGGTCTTGTCTATTTGTTTCAACTTGTTGAATTAAAGCAGGTGACAAGAGTGCTTGAAATTGGAACGGCGATTGGATATTTTAGTATTGCTCTTGCAAAACATTTTCCTAAAGTTGTGATTGATACGATTGAACGAGATGAAAAGATGTACCAAGAAGCACAAATGAATCTAAAAAAGTTTCATCTTGAAAGTAGGATCCATGTTCATTTTTCTGATGCATTGACCCTAGATATTCAAGAACTAAAAAAGACTTACGATTTGATTTTTATTGATGCTGCGAAAGCTCAATACACAAAGTTTTTCGAAAAATATGAACAACTTTTAAAAGTAAATGGCTTAATTGTCAGTGACAATCTTTTGTTTCATGGACTTGTTGAAAAGAAAGAGGAAATCCAAAGTAAAAATTTAAAAGCAATGGTTCATAAAATATATGATTACACAAAGTGGTTACATCAAAACTCTAACTATAGTACAACATTTCTTCCAATTGGCGATGGAATGGCAGTTAGTATCAAAAAGGAATCGAGTCTATGAAAGTATTTTCTACCTTAAAAAAAGGAGTTCCTTTTGATTCATATTTTTGTGATGGTTTTATTTTAGGAACCATCTATAGTTCTTATAGTGAGGATGTTTATTCACTTGAAGAACTTAAAACTTTGATTATAGAATGTCATGATCTTAAAAAAGAAGTCATGTTAAAAGTGGATGCTTTAATTGAAGAAAAAGAAGTGAGTGCTCTTTACTCATTTTTAGAATCATTAGAATCCTTATCGATTGAGTATTATTTATTTTCAGATTGGTCTATTTATACTTATTTTAAAGATAAAACTAAAGTATCGAAACTCATTTTTTATGCTCCAACATTGATGTGCAACGAGAAAGATGCAAAAATCATTCATCAATTAGGTATGCAAAGTGTTTTATCAACAGAAGAAACTTTAACTGAACTCAAACAAAATAGTAAGGACAGTTCTATGGTACTTTTTGGACATGGATATCTTCCCATTTTTTATTCAAAAAGGAAACTCCTTTCTTTACATAAAAAACATGTACATCAAGAATTAAATCCACCTTATCCTTTACAATATTTAAAAGAAGAACTTAGAAATGAACTTTATCCCATTTATGAAAATAATCGTGCGACCTTCATTTTTAGTCCTTTTGTTTATGGATTATGTTCTAAATTAAAAGAATTAGAGGAAGCAAATATTTTACTTGTTTTTGGTGATTTTCTTTCCTGTGAACATTTGATTGAAATCCTTTCATTTTATCATAAAGTTCTTATAGGGGAAGATGTAAGTTCACTTGAAAAAACTTTACAAGAAAAATACAAAATTCAAACAGGATTTTTATTTGAAAAACTTCATATATTACAGGAGGAAGATCAATGATTCAAAAAGTAGAATTGTTAGCTCCTGCAGGAAATTTACAGAAGTTAAAAATTGCCATATTATATGGGGCAGATGCGGTTTATATCGGTGGTAAAAAATTTAGTTTAAGAGCTCGTGCAAGTAATTTTACATTAGATGATATGGTTGAAGGAGTTCTTTTTGCTCATCAACATCATGCAAAAATCTATGTGACAATGAATATATTACCTCATAATGAAGATTTAGAAGGATTAGATGAATATTTATTATTTTTAGAACATCATCAGTTTGATGGGATCATCACTTCAAGTTTATATATTCTTGCAAGATGTCAAGAAATTACCCCTCATTTAGAGGTACACATGAGTACACAACTTTCATCCATGAATGCGAAAACTTGTTCTTTTTATGAGTCACTCG
>CANQVW010000081.1 GCA_947627395.1 uncultured Bacilli bacterium
GCCTGATAAAATCTTAGATCACGCACCTATTTGGTGTAGTGTCGATTTAAGAGATGGAAATCAAGCTTTAGTGACTCCAATGAATGTGGAAGAAAAATTAGAGATGTTTCAAACATTGGTGCAAATGGGATTTAAAGAAATAGAAGTTGGTTTTCCATCTTCTAGTCAAATTGAATATGATTTCATTCGAATGTTGATTGATCAAAATTTAATTCCTCAAGATGTAACCATTCAAGTGTTAACGCAAGCTAGAGAACATTTAATTCGCCGGACATTTGAATGTTTAAAAGGATTAAAAAAAGCAATTGTTCATGTATATAATTCCACCTCCATTTTACAAAGAGATGTAGTCTTTCATAAATCAAAAGAAGAGATTAAACAAATTGCTGTTGAAGGGGTAAAACTCGTAAAAGATTTATCAAAAGAATTTGATGGAGAAATTATCTTAGAATATTCTCCAGAATCCTTTACAGGAACAGAAATGGATTATGCCGTTGAAGTATGTGATGCTGTGATGGATACATGGCAAGCAAGTGAAACAAAAAAAGTCATTATTAATCTTCCTGCGACCGTTGAAATGGATAGTCCTAATGTTTATGCTGATCAAATAGAATACGTTGCAAGGCACTTCAAAAATCGAAATCGAGTGATCTTGAGTTTACATCCACATAATGATCGTGGTTGTGGTGTTGCAGCGGCTGAACTAGGAATGATGGCAGGAGCTGATCGAATTGAAGGAACTTTGTTTGGAAATGGGGAGCGTACAGGAAATGTCGATTTAATCACATTAGCTATGAATTTATTCACTCATGGAGTTGATCCAAAACTAAAGATAGAAAACATCAACACCATTCGTGAAATGTATGAAAGAACAACAAAAATGGTTGTTTCAGATCGTCACCCCTATGCAGGAAAACTTGTGTTTTGTGCTTTTAGCGGCTCACATCAAGATGCCATTAATAAAGGAATGCATGCCTATTTAGAGCGCCATAATTCCTTTTGGGAAGTCCCTTATTTACCAATAGATCCAAGTGACTTAGGAAGAAAATATGAGCCGATTGTTCGTATTAATTCCCAATCAGGAAAAGGTGGAATTGCTTTTGTGTTAGAACAAAATTATGGGTATCGATTACCTAAAAAAATGCAAGCTCAGTTTTCAAATCATATTCAAAAAATATCTGAAAAAGAAGGAGAACTTCTACCTAATCGCATCTTTGAAGAATTTGAAAAAGAGTATATTAATTTATCTACACCTGTTTCATTTGTTCATGCAGCCTTCACAGATATTTCCTCTGAATCGAACTATAGTAGACAAGTAGAGTTAACGATTCGCTATCATCAAAAAGAAGAAAAAACCATTCATAAAGGAAATGGTCCAATTGAAGCTGTCGTTCATGCTTTTTATGAACTCACTCATATTCAAACAGATATCTTGGATTACCAAGAACATTCCTTGTCATCAGGATCGGATTCGATGGCTGCTGCTTATGTTGAAATACATGATCAAGCAACTGATATCATTGAGTATGGAGTTGGACGTGATAAGAACATTTCTATTGCGACAGTCTTAGCTGTTTTTAGTGCAGTTAATCGATTGTTAAGAAAAAATAAATAGGAAATATTTATCAAGTAATATAAAGAATAAATGACTTTAAATTCATTGAAAACAAAAGAAAATAAAAAAAGTTCTTTATTATTTAGGTGTTTTAGATTATAATATGATTAATAAAAACCGATGTATTATAGGGATTAAAATAAAGAAAATGGAGAGGTGAATCGTGGAAACAAGACATATTTTATCCGTTTTAGTTAAAAACAATTCTGGTGTATTAAGTCGTATTTCTGGATTGTTTAGTCGAAGAGGATATAACATTGATAGTTTATCCGTAGGAAAAACAGAAAACCCTGAAGTTTCAAGAATGACCATTGCTGTATACGCAGATGATGACATGTTACTTCAAATTCAAAATCAAGTTGCAAAACTTGTGGAAGTCATCAAAGTTATTGAACTCACTCCACAAGATTCAGTCATCCGTGAAATGGTCATGATTAAAATTGATGCAACACAAGAAAATCGTGCTTCCATTATAGAAATTGCTAATATTTTTAGAGCAAGAATTGTCGATGTATCTTTAGATGCTTTAATCATTGAAACAACAGGCGATCAAGGTAAAACAGATGCACTCATTGGAATGCTTTCAGTTTATGGTGTGAAAGAAGTTATACGTACAGGACTTACAGCCCTACAACGTGGAAATAAAGAATTAAAAAACGAATAACACAAAAATGCGAAATGCTAAAAAATTTAAAAGAAAAGAGGATGTAAAAAATGGCAAATTTGTATTATAGTAAAGATTGTGATTTAAGTTTACTAAATGGAAAGACAGTAGCTATTATTGGTTATGGAAGTCAAGGACATGCACATGCATTAAATTTACATGATTCAGGAGTTAAAGTCATCGTTGGTCTTTATGAAGGTAGTAAATCTTGGAAGATTGCTGAAGAAGCTGGATTAAAAGTTATGTTAACAAAAGATGCAGTTAAAGAAGCTGATATCATTATGATTTTAGTCAATGATGAAAAACAAGCAGCATTATATGCAAAAGATATTGCACCATATTTATCAGCTGGTAAGACACTTGCATTTGCTCATGGATTCAATGTTCATTTCAAACAAATCGTTCCACCAAAAGATGTCAACATCATTATGGTTGCTCCAAAAGGACCAGGTCACACAGTAAGAAGTCAATATTTAGAAGGACATGGTGTTCCTGCTTTAATTGCTGTTGAACAAAACGCAACAGGAAATGCAAAAGAACTTGCTTTAGCATATGCTGAAGGAATTGGTGCTGCTCGTGTTGGTATTTTAGAAACAACTTTCAAAGAAGAAACTGAAACAGACTTATTTGGTGAACAAGCTGTTTTATGTGGTGGTGTCACTGCATTAATGCAAGCAGGATTTGAAACTTTAGTAGAAGCAGGATATAAACCAGAAAATGCATATTTTGAATGTATTCATGAAATGAAATTAATTGTTGATTTAATTTATCAAGGTGGATTTAGTTACATGAGATATTCAATTTCTGATACAGCTGAATATGGTGATTATACAACAGGTCCTAGAATCATTACTGATGAAACAAAGAAAGTAATGAAACAAGTTTTAAAAGAAATCCAAGACGGTACATTTGCAAATAAATGGATTCAAGAAAATAAAGAAGGTAGACCAAACTTCCCTAAGATGAGAGCAGAACATGCTGATCATTTAGTTGAAAAAGTTGGTAAGGAATTAAGAAGTAAAATGTCTTTCACAAAAAAAGACTAATTCAAAATAATCAAAAAGAGTGGTGGAAATCTTCTTCCACCATTCGTTCAATCTAGGAAGATATGAGGTGAAGAAATGGAAAAAGTATATGTGTTTGATTCAACATTACGAGATGGAGCTCAAGCAGAAGGAATTTCATATTCTGTAGAGGATAAACTAAAGATTGTTGAAGCATTAGATGAATTAGGAGTTGACTTTATTGAAGCAGGAAATCCATCTTCCAATGTCAAAGATTTAGAATTCTTTAAAGAAGTGAATCAACTTAAATTACATCATGCCAAAATTGTTGCTTTTGGTAGTACAAGAAGATGTTTCATTTTACCAGAAGAAGATCGTAATTTAACATCCTTACTATCAGCAAATACAAAAGTTGTCGCTATCTTTGGTAAAAGTTGGGACTTTCATGTTACAGATATTTTAAAAACGACATTAGAGGAAAATCTTTCCATGATATCTTCTTCCATTCGTTTCCTAGTAGAACAAAAAAAGGAAGTTTATTTTGATGCTGAACATTTCTTTGATGGATATAAAAACAATAAAGATTATGCCATTCAAACCATTCAAGCAGCAGAACAAGCTGGGGCAACAGGAGTTGTTTTGTGTGATACAAATGGCGGATGTTTCCCTGATGAAATCAAAGAAATTGTTGAAGAAGTTAGAAAATATATTAACATTCAAATTGGAATTCATACCCACAATGACACAGGACAAGCAGTAGCTTCCACCATCATGGCCGTTCTTGGAGGTGCTCGTCAAATTCAAGGAACCTTAATTGGAATAGGGGAGCGATGTGGAAACGCTAATCTTTCCACAACCATCTCTAATCTAGAACTAAAAAAAGGGTTTAGATGTTTACCTAGTGGAAACCTTCAATTATTAAAATCTATTTGTGTTCGAATTGCGGAAATATCTAATCTTGCTTTAGACAAAACAATGCCTTATGTTGGGGATAGTGCCTTTGCTCATAAAGCAGGAATGCACATTGATGGAGTTTTAAAATCGAGTTCATCTTTTGAACATATTGACCCAGAATTAGTTGGAAATAGTCGTCGCTTTTTATTATCTGAAGTTGCTGGAAGAGGAACGATCTTAAGAAAACTAAAAGCCATTGATGATAAAATTACCAAAGATGATCCAATTGTTCAAACAATGGTTAAACAAGTCAAAGATTTAGAATATCAAGGATACCAATTTGAAGGAGCAGATGCTTGTTTTGAATTATTAGCTTTAAAAGCAATGGGACTTTATCAATCCTTCTTTACTTTAGAGAACTTTAAAGTCATTGGCGATACAACAAATCAAAATGGTGTATCCACTTCAACAGCAATGATTAAAATATCTGTCGATGGAAAAACAGAAATGACAGCAGCTGAAGGAGAAGGACCAGTCAATGCTTTAGATAAAGCTTTAAGAAAAGCATTAGAAGTCTTTTACCCTGTTGTAAAAGAAATTCGTTTAGTCGATTATAAAGTTAGAATTTTAAATACTGATTCAGGAACAAGTGCTATCACAAGAGTTTTAATTTCCTCTTCTGATGGAAAAAATACATGGAACACTGTGGGGGTTTCACAAGATATTATTGAAGCAAGTTGGATTGCTTTAGTAGATTCAATTGAATACAAATTAAACAAAATGAAAAGAATAGGAGAATAACATATGGGAATGACAATGACACAAAAGATTCTTGCTCAACATGCAGGTTTACATGAAGTGAAGGCAGGACAATTGATTGAAGCAAATTTAGATTTAGTTTTAGGAAATGATGTCACAACTCCCGTTGCCATTAATGAGTTTCAAAAAATTGGATTTAAAGAAGTATTTGATCAGGAAAAAGTAGTCATTGTTCCTGACCATTTTGCTCCTAATAAAGACATTAAAGCAGCGGAACAATGTAAAAAAATACGTGAATTTGCTCGTGAAAAACAAATTAAAAATTATTTTGAAGTTGGACAAATGGGAATAGAACATGCATTACTTCCTGAAAAAGGTTTAGTAGTTGCAGGAAATGCCGTGATTGGTGCTGATTCACACACTTGTACATATGGAGCTTTAGGTGCATTTGCAACAGGTGTTGGAAGTACAGATATGGCAGCAGCAATGGCAACAGGTAAAGCATGGTTTAAAGTTCCTTCAGGAATTAAGTTTGTTTTAAAGAATCGTTTACAAGGATATGCTAGTGGAAAAGATGTCATCTTACACATCATTGGAATGATTGGTGTGGATGGTGCTTTATATAAATCAATGGAATTTGTTGGAGAAGGAGTAGCTTCCCTAAGTATGGATGCTCGCTTTACCATTGCAAACATGGCTATTGAAGCAGGAGCTAAAAATGGAATTTTCCCTGTCGATGATAAAACAATCGAATATATGGAAAAGCATAGTAAAAAAGAATATCAAATCTTTACTGCTGATGAAGATGCAATCTATGATGAAGTTTATGAAATTGATTTAGCTAAAATTCGTCCAACTGTTGCTTTTCCTCATTTACCAGAAAATACCAAAACCATCGACGAAATCAAAGAAAAAGAAATTAAGATTGATCAAGTTGTCATTGGATCTTGTACAAATGGAAGAATGGAAGATCTTCGTATCGCTCATGACATCATCAAAGGACATCATGTTCATCCAGATGTTCGTGTCATTATTTTACCAGGAACGCAAAAAATTTATTTACAAGCGATTGCGGAAGGAATTATACAAGATTTAGTTGAAGCAGGTTGTGCTGTAAGTACTCCAACTTGTGGACCTTGTCTAGGGGGTCACATGGGAATCTTAGCTAAAGGGGAAAGAGCCGTTTCCACAACCAATCGTAACTTTGTCGGTCGTATGGGTCATACAGAATCAGAAGTTTATTTAGCAAGCCCTGCTGTTGCTGCAGCAAGTAGCTTAACAGGATATATTACAAATCCAGAAAAATTGGAGGTCAAATAAATGGAAGCACAAGGTAAAGTATTTCGCTATGGAAATAATGTTGATACAGATGTTATTATTCCTGCCCGTTATTTAAATACATCAGATGCAAAAGAATTAGCAAAACATTGTATGGAAGATATCGATGAAACTTTTGTTACAAGAGTTCAAAAAGGAGATATGATTGTTGCAGGTAAAAACTTTGGATGTGGATCATCTAGAGAACATGCACCCCTTGTCATTAAAACTTCAGGAGTCAGTTGTGTAATTGCCCAAACTTTTGCAAGAATTTTTTATCGTAATGCCATTAATATTGGACTTCCTATTTTGGAATGTGCTGAAGCAGTTGAACATATTGAAGAAGGAGATATTGTGAAAGTGGATTTTAACACTGGTAAAATTACCAATGTGACAAAAAATGAAACGTATATGGCACAACCATTTCCTGAATTTATGCAAAAAATTATTCAATCAAATGGCTTAGTCAACTATATTAAAACCAAAAAATAAGGATTAAGAAAAGAGGTAAGAAGGATGAAATATAAAATTGTAACATTACCAGGAGATGGTATTGGACCAGACATTGTTAGAGAAGCCGTCAAAGTGCTTACAAAAGTAGGAGAAGTTTATCATCATACTTTTGAAATTGAAGAAAAATTAATGGGTGGATGTGCCATCGATATCAAGGGGTCATCTCT
>CANQVW010000082.1 GCA_947627395.1 uncultured Bacilli bacterium
TATCATATTCTAAACTACAAAGGGAATGCGTAATTCCTTCAATAGCATCTTGCAATGGATGAGCAAAATCATACATTGGATAAATACACCATTTATTACCTTGACGATGATGTTTTGTGTAAATAATGCGATATAAGACAGGATCGCGAAGATTAATATTGGGACTAGCCATATCAATCTTAGCACGAAGTACTTTTTCTCCTTCTTTATATTTTCCGTTTTTCATATTTTCAAATAACATTAAATTTTCTTCAATGCTACGATTGCGATAAGGAGAATTTTTTCCTGGCTCAGTTAATGTTCCACGATACTCAGAAATTTCTTGTTGACTTAAATCACAGACATAAGCTAACCCTTTTTTGATTAACTTTACGGCTAATTCATAAGTTTGTTCAAAATAATCTGAACCATAGTATACATGACTTGGATGATATCCTAGCCATTCTATATCTTTTTTTATTCCTTCAACAAATTCTTCATCTTCTTTGGTTGGATTTGTATCATCAAAACGCAGATTCGTATAACCACCAAAACTTTGAGCCAATTCAAAATTGGTGATAAGAGCCCTAGCATGACCAATATGTAAATAAGCATTTGGCTCTGGAGGAAATCTTGTCACAATTTCCTTTACTTTTCCACTTTTTAAATCATTTTCCATGATTACTTTAATAAAATTTGAAATTTCTTCCATTTCATAACTCCATTCTTATTCGTTATATACAACAGGAATTTCAATAATATCCTGTGCATATGCATATTTCTTAAATATTTCAATGGCACATTCTCTACTTTCATCTACAAATGTATGTTCAAAACAATTGATCAGTAGTATGATTTCTTGAGTATCTTGTGTCACTTTTGTTCTTTCTGTATCACTTGTTGTTGACCCAAAGGCAGAGATATCATCTTCATAAACAGGAATATTTTCAATATTAATTTTACCTCTACCAATGCCATAATATTCTTCATCTTTCTTACCTAAACGGAAAGTAATATCTCCCTCGATTTGTTTGCTATCCAAAACAGCCACTGAACGAGATATTTCAATGGATAAAATATTTCCAGCATCAACAACATTGTTAATACGATATAATCCATTTCCCTTCACAATTCTTCTCAAAAGAGATTCACAAGCAAGACGATATCTACTAGGATCTTTACCTAATTTTTTATATCCATTTCTTGCTTCTTGAATAGCGGGTATCATTAGAACATCTTCTAAAGTATATCGATTTTGAATTTCTTTTTCATATTTTTGAATTTGATGTTCAATGATAGAACTGTCCTGAACTTTCACTTTCATTTGTAAAGCAATGACTGTATAATGAGGTAAGGGGGTTAATATCTCTTTTGTTACAACAATTTTTCTCATATTATGCAATTCCAAATTTTTTCATTTCTTCTTGCATTCTAGATATTTCAACTTGTAATTTCGTCATATTTTCTTGATATTTATGACTAAATACATTCAGTTGTTCTAAGGTATCTAAAATACGAAGATATTCTTTTACTTCGTTTAACTCTTCTAAACGAGTAATTTTTTCTTGCATTCCTTCAATTTGGTGTATTAAACTTGTCTGCAAAACTTGAATGGATTTGGCCTCATCCAATTGATTTTTCTTCGTAAGTTCCACCATTTTTTGTTCCATTTCTTCTCTTTTTCTGTTTCCTTCTTGTACTCCAAATACATATTCTTTATATTGTTTAATTACTCTTACTGTACTAGAAAGTCTCTTTTCAGCTTTTTCATAATTTGCACGAACTTTTTGTAATTCATTATATTTTTGCATCAAATGAACAGCGCGTTTGGAACGCTCATTAAAGGAGGATTGCAATGCCCTTCTTTCTTCACTATTTTCTTTTTGAAGTAAAGTAGTTTCTTTTGCTTTTTCAGTAGTTCTTTTTTCTTGAATTTCTTCAATGATGCGTCTTGATTCCTCTAAATGATATTCTTGTTGAGCTGCTTCTTGTTGACTTACAAAAGTTTCATCATTTTGTTTTCTTTCTTTTTCACGTTTCAAATTTTCACGAATTTTTTGTTCACGGAATTTAAATAATTTTTTTGTTTCTAATTCCTCTTTCACAAGGCCATCATATTTCAAACGAAGTTCTTTCATCTTTTCATTTAATTCTTCTTCTAAATTTGGAAGAGTAACATTTTTAATACGTGTCAATTGTTCCTCAATTTTAGTAAATTGTTCTGTATATTCTTCTTTACTTTGTTGCGATGTTGAAGAGGCTTTTTTCAAATCACTTAATTTTGTTGATAATTGTTCATAAGCTTGTTTTTGCTTTCTAATTTCAAATTGATAGGACTCATTCTTTTGATTTATTTCATCACTCGTTGCTTGTTTTTCTTGAGCAAACATTTCCATATTTTTTTGATATTGTTCACCTAAGATACGTAAGTAAGCTTCTGGTTCTGTAAATTCTAAACTAGATAATTCATCTTCTTGACGAATGATGTCTAATGAAGAATGGAATTTATGATTTAAAGTTTGAATTAATTTCTTAACTTCTTGTTGCAACAATAAAATCTTTTGTATTTTCTTTTCTTTAGATTCCATATCCAAATCAAGAGAAATTTCCAAATTTAATTTTGCAACTTCATTAGAATAATTGGTTTGAATTCCGTCGTAATCTTTTTTATATTGGGCAATCAAACGATTGACTGATGTCTCTTGATGATATTGTAAATCCATTTCTTTTTCTTTTTCATTCTTTTGTGATTCAAGTTTTTCCGCATATTCTTTAAATTGATCTTGAAAAGAAGTTAAGATTTTTTCTTCCATTTTTTCAATTTCTAAAACTTTATCTTGAATTTGATGATTTTTTATGAAGGCAAGTAAATTTTCTATTTCTTGTATTTGTTTTTCTAATAGAGTTGTGTCTTTCATTTCTTGCTTTTGTTCTTCTAAAATTTTCTTCTTTTCTTCGTAAAGATTTTGAATTAAAGTACGACTTTCTTCGAATAACTCTGCTTCTATTTTATATACTTCACGAATTTGTTCGTAGCATTCATTGTATATGGAATGAGAAAGTGCTTCTCCTGGGTTTTTCTTCACTTCTTCAATGAACTTTTGAAGAGATTCTACTTGTTGATGCAATTGATTCAGTTGATAATCTTTACCCATCGTCAATAGTTCTGCTTGAAGTTCTTCAATTTTAGATTTATAACCATTCAAGTCACTACATAATTTTTGTTCTACTTGTAAATGACTTTCTCTTTCGCTAGCAAGTAAGTCCTGATATTTTTTTGCATCTTCTAAAGCTGGTTGTTCTTTAGAAATGCTTTCCAAATTTTTAATTTTTTCACTCAATTCTTCAACTTCTTTTTCTTTTACTTCTAAGGAAGTGAGTACCTTTTGATATTTTTCTTGTAAAGCTTTCACATCCTCAGATGAAGCATTTGAGCTTAATTCATCAATCGTTTTTTGAAATTGTTCAAAAAGAGTAGTATACGTTAAAAATTGGGCTTCATAATCTTTGAATTTTTTTGAATTACTTTCTAATTGTTTTTGATAATTTGCAATGTCTTTTTCACTATTATCTTTAAGTTCTTGTAACTTTAAATGTTCTTCGTTGTATTTTTCTTCATAAGACTTTAATGTTTTATTTTGCTCGTTTAGTTCTTCAATTTGAGCATCAGATTTTTTCAATGCTACTTCTAAATCTTGAATTTGTTTTTTTGTTTTTTCAATTTCTTCTTGACGTTGTTTTTCAAAATTATTTTTTGCATCTTGTAAAGCTTTTTCTTTTTTAACTAATTCTTTTTCATGTTCAGCTTTGACTTTTTCTAATTCTTTTTCTTTAGATTTTAGTTTTTGTTCTAAAGTTTCAATTTCACCCTTAAAATTACGTATTTCATTACTTTCTTGTTCTTCAATTGCTTTTTTTGCTTCATTTACTGCTTTTTGTGCTTTAGCTGCAACTTCTTGTGCTTTTTCACTAGCTTTAATTGCTTCTTTATTCTTAGCTTTTAAAGAAGAAATTTCTTTTTGTAATGAGTTTAATTCATCAATTAAACTTTGTTCTTTCTCTTCTTCTTTTTGGATTGCATTTTGAAGAGCTGCTTCTTGAGCTTGATGGATTGATTTAACAAATTCAGTGGATAAACTCATTTGATGTTCATCTAATACTTTTAAATGATCATATTCTAAAGCAAGTAAAGATTGTAATTTTTGATTGGCTTTTTCTAAATCTTGTTTTAATTTATTGTTTTCTGTTTCAAGAGCTTTATGATCTAATTCTGCCTCAATCAGAGCTTCATCTTCCTCATCTTCTCTTAAACGTTGAGCTTTTCCTAAGGCAAGATCTCGTTGTTGTGTTTGTACAGCCTGATCTGTCGTTAAATCATTTAATTTTTTACGTGCCTGAATGACATCTCTCATTTTTTCAGAATTGCTCTTTTCTCTAGGTTTTTCTGTAGATTCAGATGTTTTCTTTTGGAAAATATCAATTTTCTTTTCCTTCGGTTTTTCTTCTTTGGTTTCTTCAGGTAAAGAGCGTTTTGTTAATTTACTTGGTGATTTGATTTCTTCTTTTGGTGTATCTTCTGGAAGAGCACGTTTCCCAACCTTTGGTGCTTCAGTTTTTTTCACAGTGCTTTTTTCACTTGCTTTGGTATTTGAAGCAGGTGTTTTTTCTTCTTTTTTCTTTGTGGATGTTAAATCTTTTTTAGAAGTCTTTGTTCCTTTAGATGTTGTCGTTTTTTTAGAAGTTGTCGTTTCTTCGTTCTTTGTTTCTTTTGCCATAGAATTCACTCACCTTTCATGAAATATTTTGAATTAATGCATAAACCAACGAGCCAATGGTATAACCTAAAGTTGATACAATGCATAAATAAGATAATAGGGTTGGAATACGATACAATAAATTCAGTTTTCGATTTCTTTGAAGAACTTTCATAGAATCTTTGCTCATTTTTGTGGATAACTGATCAATGTAATACAACTTTTCACATGCAATAGCCGTTTTTTCAATTGCAAGAGGACTTTTTTCAAACTTTTTTCTTTTCAACCCTTTTATATAATATTTTTTAGTTTTTGCGGATTTTACTTTAAATTCTTTTTGTATTTCTTTTCTATATTGATTATATATTTTCTTACTTTCACTTAAATTCTCTTCATATAGATGAACCTGCATTCGTTGAAATGCACCTAAAATCATCCCTAAAAAAACGAAAAAAACAACACATGTCATCACTTTCACTTCCACATCTTTTAAAGGAGGCAGATACGAAATGAAATGACGAAATAAAACGATGCAAAGAACTAAAGACAATACATAAAAGAAAAAAGAGAATAGATGAACCTTATTGGGAGAATCTATCTTCGCATTTTTAATTTCTTCTTGTCCACGAAATAAAATCTCTTGTTGATTGGTATTCGCATCTTTATACCATCGATTTAAAGCCTTCTTAATTATTCGATTTCTTTTTCTCTTTGAAAAAAGATTTCCTCTTAATACTTCTTCAAATGTATATTCTTTTTTATGATATTGAATATAAAAATCTTCAATAGAATCAATTTCTAACGAATCTTGATTGTTTAACGAATAAAAATATGGATTTCGATGAAGGATATCTTGAAAATTGGTGTTTTCTTTCACAGAACTTTTCTTTTCTTGATGAACATTTGTTTCTGCTTGGGCAACATAAGGATAAAAAATCATATCCTTAGAAGATTTTTCATAAGCGGTATGATCTTCTTCCACATATTTTCCACCTTGATTTAAACAATATACTTTCACATTTTGTTGATCTTTTTTATGCTTCATGTTAAACCCCTGTATAAGCAAGTAATACTAAGTTCTTCACCCATGGATTTAAAACCAAATATCCTTTGGTAATGATGGTATTTGAATCGATTGGAATAAAGATATTCATAAGAACCAAGACGACTCCAATAACAAGATATGAAGTAACAAAACCTAGAATAGAGCCAATCAAACGGGATTTGTTTTCCTTATGATGTTCATTGGATTGAGTTTGAACATTCTTTTTTAAAAAAGGATATAGTGAAAAGTAAACGAGTAAGTAAAGGATGATAAAAACAAATAAGTAAAGGATAATAATCTCTAAAAATTCATTTCTTAAAGAAAACCACTTACCCAGAGATATTTCTAGATAGTACATTAAATTTTTATAAAAGGACAACCCTACAATCGACAAAGTTAATTTCTTGCCAAACAAAATGAGGACAAGGAAAGGAAGTAATAAACTCACTAGTTGATGTAACTCTTTTAATGTCCCTCGATAACAGCCAAACAAAATGGAGCTGAGAATTAGAAGAACGAGCAAAAAATCATAATTCATCTTCTCACTCCTTCTTGTATGAATTTATTATTTTTGTTGCATTTTTTGTTTAAAATATCCACTCACTGCAATCATAACTGCATTATCTGTGCAATATTGAAAACTTGGAAAAGTTAATAATACGCCAGGAATTTCCTGAATTCTCTTACTTAATTCTTCTCTTAAACCTTTATTTGCAGCTACACCACCAGCAACAATGACATGTTGAATATGGAATTCCTCTACAGCACGCATGGTTTTATCCACGAGTACACCAACAACACTTTTTTGAAAAGAACAAGCAAGGTCAGGAATAATCACTTCTTGATTTTTCATGTGATATTGATTGACTAAATTCAAAACAGCCGATTTAATTCCTGAAAAACTAAAATTATATCCTTCTTTTGCAGCATAAATTGGAAATGAATATTGAGGTTTTCCCAGATGTGCTGCATCATCCACAGCCTTACCAGCAGGATATGGAAAATTCATCACTCTTCCAACCTTATCGTAAGCTTCTCCAACAGCATCATCTAAAGTTTGTCCAATCACTTCAAATGAATAATGCTCTTTCATTAAAACAAGTTCCGTATG
>CANQVW010000083.1 GCA_947627395.1 uncultured Bacilli bacterium
CATTGGTTGTGCCATGGGAATTACAGGAACAGATGTCAGCAAAGAAGCTAGTGACATGATTTTAATGGATGATAATTTTTCCACCATCATTTCAGCGGTCAAAGAAGGTCGAGGAATTTACGAAAATATAAAGAAATGTGTGAAATATCTTTTATCTAGTAATATAGGTGAAGTCTTAACCATCTTTATTGTTTCTCTTTTATCAGTTATTTTAGGAAAAGATTTAGGTGTAGCTTTATTACCTATTCATTTACTTTGGATTAATTTAATTACAGATTCCTTTCCAGCAATTGGTCTTGGAATGGAAAAAGCAAGTGATGAAGTGATGAAGGAAAAACCTAGACCGATGAATGAAAGTTTCTTTGCTCATCGATTAGGTCTCATTATTGCTTTAGAAGGTCTAATGATTGGGGGACTCACTTTAATTTCTTTCTTGATTGGTCAACTTTATTTTAAAGATACTTCTATTAGTCAAACCATGGCCTTTTTAACATTATCTAGTTGTCAATTATTTCATTGTTTGAATGTGAAAAGTGAAGAAACCATTTTTTCTAAAAATACTTTCAATAATAAATTTTTAATTCTTTCTGTTGTTTTTGGTTTCCTATTAAGTTTTATTGTCATCTATATTCCAGGGTTAAATACCATTTTCCATTGTGTTGCTTTAAAGGTAAGTTCCTTATTGATTAGTTTAGGTCTTGCTTTTGCAACAGTTGTTATTTTAGAAATTGTGAAAGGAATTAAAAGAAAAATAAATAAAAGTAAATAATAGACATAAAAAAAGTCAACCTATTTCCTACTTTTATATGAATAAAAATCACATACATATTGATTTTTTAATAAAAATAAAGTAAAATATAAGGGTAGAATTTAGAAAGGACAAGTAAAATGAAGAAATTTTTCCAAGATTTTAAAAGTTTTATCAGTAGAGGAAACATTGTTGATATGGCTATTGGTATCATTATTGGTGGTGCTTTTCAAAAAATAGTGAGTAGCTTAGTAAATGATATTATTATGCCATTGATTTCTTTAATCTTTAAAGTTGATATTACAACTGCAGTTGCTGTATTAAGACCTGAAGTATTAGATGAAGCAGGGGAAGTAGTGAAAGCAGCTGTTGAATTACGTTATGGATTATTTATCCAAAACATTCTTGACTTTTTAATTATCGCTTTATCTATCTTCATTGCTATTCGTGTAGCTATGGGATTAAGAGATAACTACACAAAGAGAAGAGTAAAATACATCAAAAAGCTAAAGAAACAACATCCTGAATACTTTGATGAAGCTTCAGATAATGGAACTCAAATGTATGAAAAATTAAAAGCTGAACATCCAGAATTATTTGAAGATGAAGAAGTTGAAAAGATCGAAGAAGAAGCAAAAGAAAAAGCGCCAACAACAGAAGAGTTGTTAACGCAAATTAGGGATGCTTTACAAGAAATGAAAGAAGCACCTAAAAAATAGGTCTAATAAAAACGAGTAGGAACTATCTTACTCGTTTTATTGTTTTATGGATATAAATCATTTCATTTACATATTTCTTCCTGTAAATGCTGCTAGTTTTTCAGCCTTTTTCATCAATTCTTCAAATTTTTTAATCTTTAAAGATTGTTGTCCATCACTTAATGCACATTCAGGATTATTATGTACTTCCACGATCAATCCATCACAACCAGCAACAATGGAAGCAAGAGCAGCTGTTTCCACAAGTTCCCAATGACCTGTTGCATGAGATGGATCAATAATGACAGGTAAATGTGTCAATTTTTTCACAATTGAAACAACAGCTAAATCTAATGTATTTCTGGTTAATGGTTCGAAAGTACGAATTCCTCTTTCACATAAAATGACATTTGGATTACCTTCTGACATAATATATTCAGCGCTCATCAACCATTCTTCAATCGTATTAGATAAACCTCTTTTTAATAGAATCGGTTTATTTATTCTACCTAATTTCTTTAATAAATCAAAGTTTTGCATATTTCTAGCACCTACTTGTAAGATGTCCACATTTTCAACAAATTCATCTAATTGGTCACTAGACATAATTTCTGAGACAATCGGTAGGTTGGTTTCATTTCTTGCTTCAACCAAGAGTTTTATTCCTTTAGATTGTAATCCTTGAAAAACATAAGGAGAAGTTCTAGGTTTATAGGCACCCCCTCTTAACATTTTGGCACCTGCTTTTTTAACTCCGCGAGCAATTTCCATAATTTGCTCTTCACTTTCCACAGAACAAGGACCAGCAATCATTACAATGGGGTGATTTCCCCCAATTTTAATATCCCCTACTTGTATAACAGTATCTTCAGGGTGGAATTGTCGACTTGCCTTTTTATAAGGAACTGTAATTCTTGTGACATCAGTTACCCAAGAATAAGCAAGGATCTTTTCTTTATCAATGACACTTGTATCACCAATTAAACCATATAATCCGACAGTATCACTACTTGCATCGGCAATCTTAATTCCTTTTTCTTCTAAGGCACTGCGAAGTTGCTCTAATTCTTCCTTTGGTGCATCCTTCTTAAATGTAATAATCATGTTCTTCACCTCGTATCATATAAGATCATTATACCATACTTTCATTCAATTGTATAAGAAAAAACATTTTCAAAAGAAACTTTTTTTATTTAAAAGATTTCTTTTTTTAAGGTAAACATGATATAATAAACGTAAATGAAGGGAGAAAATTAGAATGGAATATAGATATATCAAACAGTGGGACTCTCGTGTATCCTTATTAGGATTTGGATGTATGAGATTTCCTCAATTAGAAAATGGAGAAATTGATGAAATACAAACAGAAAAAATGCTAGACAAAGCGATTCAAGAAGGAGTCAATTATATTGATACAGCCTATCCTTACTTAGATGGAAAAAGTGAACCTTTAGTCGGAAGACTTCTAAAAAAGTATGATCGCTCTTCCTACTTTTTAGCAACAAAATTACCGATTTATGCTTTTGAAAGTGAAGCAGAAGCTTACAAAATTTTTCATGAACAATTAAAGAGATTACAAACGGATTATGTTGATTTTTATTTACTTCATGCCATGAATCAATCTAGATGGGAAAAGTGTAAAAAACTAAGAATCTTAGAGATGTGTGAAAAACTAAAAAAAGAAGGAAAGATTCGCCATTTTGGTTTTTCTTTCCATGACCGTTTTGAAGTATTTGAGGATATGATTCATTCTCACCCATGGGATTTTTGTCAAATCCAATTAAACTACATGGATGTAGCTGAACAAGCAGGAATCAAAGGTTACGAACTTGCGAAAAACTTAGGAATTCCTGTTGTGGTTATGGAACCTTTAAAAGGAGGATCTTTAACTCAATTTTCTAAAGATGTTGAAGAGATATTTAAAAAGGAAAATCCTACTCAAAGTATCGCTTCTTGGGGACTTCGTTTTATTGGTGGATTAGATCATGTAATGGTGATGCTTTCAGGAATGTCCACCTACGAACAAGTCTTAGATAATTTAAAAACATTTTCTTCCTTTCAACCTTTATCCACAAAAGAACAAAAAGTTCTCAATCAGGCGATTCTTCAAATTGAGTCTCGCGTTAAAAATGGTTGTACAGGATGTCGTTACTGTATGCCTTGTCCAAAAGGAGTAGATATTCCGCAAAACTTTTATTTATGGAATCGACAATCGATGTATGATAATTATCGTGTTGTAAGTTATGGTTGGAAAAATCTTCCTTTAGAAAAAAGAGCGAATCAATGTATTGGTTGCGGAAAATGTGAGAAAGTTTGCCCACAACATCTATCCATTCGTGAAGATTTAAAGAAAGCTTATGAAACATTAAAAGTGATTGATGAAATGTAATCTCTTAACTACGAAGGATTAGATGGTTCTTGAAATCTTTTCAAGAGCCATTTTTGAATTGCAAAAGTAAGGAAATTATGCTATAATGGTTTTATAAAAATTAAAGGATATCTTATGTTTAAATTAGCAAAATATTTAAAACCCTATCGTACAAAGGCCATTATTGGTCCTATTTTTAAATTAATTGAAGCCATCTTTGAATTAATTGTTCCGATTGTCATGAAAATGATTATTGATGAAGGAATCGATGGTGGAAAAGGTCAAGGGTACATTCTAAAAATGGGAGGTGTTTTAGTTTTACTTTCTGTTGTTGGATTGTGTAGTTCACTCGTTTGTCAAACTCTTGCTTCGATTGTATCCCAAGGATATGGAACGATTGTTAGAAATGAATTATTTAAACATATTGAATCCTTTACCCATCGAGAAATGGACCAATTCGGTTCCGCAACCTTAATTACAAGAATTACCAATGATGTCAATCAACTACAAGTTGCTGTAGCAATGCTCATTCGCTTGGTTGTTCGTGCGCCTTTCTTAGTCATAGGAGCAACGATTATGGCAGCAACCATTCATTTAAAATTGTCGATCATTTTTTTACTTACCGCTATTGTTTTATCGATTGTCATTTATTTTATTATGAGCCGTAGTGTTCCTTATTATAAAAAAGTGCAACAAGAACTCGATACAGCGACCACCATTACTCGTGAAAACTTGACAGGAACGAGAGTCATTCGTGCTTTCTCACGTCAAAATAAAGAAGAAAGTCGTTTTAATGAAGCTTGTAGTTCATTAAATAAGGCCTCAATTCAAGTGGGAAAGATTTCCTCTTTACTCAATCCCTTTACTTACATGATTGTAAACATTGGAATTTTATGTCTACTTTGGTTTGGCGGAAATCAAGTAGCAAACAACCAAGGATTGACTAAGGGAGATATTGTTGCTTTAGTGAATTACATGTCACAAATTTTACTTGCTTTATTGGTACTAGCTAATTTAGTGGTTATCTTTACCAAAGCATCGGCATCAGCCCATCGTGTCAATGAAATCTTTGATACAGTTCCTTCTTTAATCGATGGAACAGAAAAAGAGTTAAAAGAAAATCATCAACCGATCATTGAATTTAAAAATGTTTCCTTTTCTTATAACAAAACAAAATTAGTTTTAGAACATATCAATTTTAAAATAGAAAGGGGACAAACCATCGGTATCATTGGCGCAACAGGAAGTGGTAAATCCACTTTAGTTGAACTTCTTTCTAGGTTCTATGATGTTAGTGAGGGAGAAATTCTCATTTATGGAAAAAATGTGAAAGAAATACAAAATGAATATTTAAGACAAATCATCGGTATTGTTCCGCAAAAAGCTGTTTTATTTCATGGAACCATTGAAGAAAACTTACGTTGGCGTAAAATAGATGCAACAAAAGAAGAACTTTGGCAAGCTTTAAAAATTGCCCAAGCTGAAGAATTTGTTAGAAAAAATCCTTTAGGATTACAAGAAGAAATTGTGGCAGGAGGAAAGAATTTAAGTGGTGGACAAAAGCAAAGATTAACCATTGCTCGTGCTTTGGTAGGAAATCCAAAAATCCTCATCTTAGATGATAGTAGTAGTGCCCTTGATTTTGCAACAGATGCCTCCTTAAGAAAAGCCTTAAAAGATTCTTTAAGAAACATCACGGTGATTATGGTTTCCCAACGGGCAACCACTTTAAAAAATTGTGATTTTATTGTATGTTTAGATGATGGTAAAGTTGCAGGACTAGGAACTCATGAAGAACTTTTAAAAACTTCTAAAGTGTACCAACAAATTTACCAATCACAATTTAAGGAAGAAGGTCAACATCATGAAAAATAGTACCTTTAAACGTCTGATGCACTACACCAAACCTCATCTTTCGTACCTGATTCTTGCCTTCATCTTTGCATTGATCAGTGTTGCTTGTATGCTTTATGTTCCAATCGTTATTGGCGATGCCATTGATTTTATTGCAAGTATCGAAGAAAATCGTGAGCTAGGAGTCGTCATTGAGATCAAAGGAATTGTTCCTTATTTAATTAAAATGATGATTGCTGTCGTGTTTTATGGCATCACACAATGGTTAATGAATCTTGCAACCCAAATTGTCAGTAACAATACCATTCAAGATATTAGAGAAGAAGCATTTCATAAAATGCTTTATGTTCCCATTCGTTATATCGACCAACATAGTCATGGCGACATTCTTGCTAGAATTATTAATGATGTCGATTACATATCCACAGGATTATTGCAAGGATTCACCCAATTATTCACAGGATGTATTACGATTCTCGGAACCCTTCTTTTCATGGCATTTTCAAATATTGCCCTAACCATTGTTGTTGTCGTTTTAACACCACTTTCCTTGTTTGTTGCATCGTTTATTGCAAAACACATTCATACCATGTATGAAGCACAAGGAAAAGCAATGGGAGAATTAACGGGGGTTGTTGAAGAATATGTTGGAAATCAAAAATTAGTTCGCACCTTTCATCAAGAAGAAAAAGGAATCCAACAATTTGAAGAAATTAATGAGCGTTTAAAAAAATGTGGTGTAAAAGCGCAAATTTATTCCGCATACACCAATCCTTGTACTCGATTTGTCAATGGAATTGTTTATGCAGCAGTTGGAATTATCGGATCTTTAATTGTTTTACATCAAACCAAAGAAGGATCGATAACCCATTTTCCTAAATGGATCGATACGATTTTATTTCAATCCAATTTTACTGTTGGGGCTTTAACGTGTTTTTTAAGTTATGCCAATCAATATACAAAACCATTTAATGAAATTTCCAATGTTGTCAATGAACTCCAAAATGCCTTTACAGGAGCAGGAAGAGTTTTTAAACTCTTAGAAGAAGAAAATGAAACAGATGATGGAGCACTTACTTTAGATGTTCAAGGAAAAGTAACTTTAGATCATGTATCCTTTTCCTATGAAGAACAAACACCTCTCATTGAAGATTTCAATTTACAAGTTCCACCAGGAAAAAGAGTTGCCATTGTTGGACCAACAGGTTGTGGAAAAAC
>CANQVW010000084.1 GCA_947627395.1 uncultured Bacilli bacterium
TCTCCTTGGAAACGATAGGCTTTCATTTCCACAATGTCCACGACCCCTTCGAAGAAAGTTTCAGCGCCAATTGGAACTTGAATTGGATGAGCATCTGCACCAAGTCGATTCTTTAATGTATCTACAGAATAATTAAAATCAGCACCTGTTTTATCCATTTTATTGACAAATACGATACGAGGTACATGGTATTCTGTTGCTTGATGCCATACAGTTTCTGTTTGAGGTTCTACACCTGCTTGCGCATCAAGTACAGTAACTGCACCATCTAATACTCTTAAGGAGCGACTTACTTCAACAGTAAAGTCTACATGTCCTGGGGTATCGATTAAATTTAAGCGATGCCCTTTCCACATAGCAGTGGTTGCTGCTGATGTAATGGTAATTCCACGTTCCTTTTCTTGTTCCATCCAGTCCATTTGGGAAGCTCCATCATGAGTTTCCCCAATTTTATGGATTTTACCTGAATGGTACAAGATTCTTTCTGATACAGTTGTCTTACCTGCATCAATATGAGCCATAATTCCAATATTTCTTGTGTTTTGTAATGATACTTCACGAGCCATTTTATATACTCCAAACTACCATTGATAATGAGCGAAAGCTTTATTGGATTCAGCCATTCTATGTGTATCATCACGTTTTTTCACAGCTCCACCAATTCCATTAGAAGCATCGATAATTTCATTTGCTAAACGCTCTTCCATTGTTTTTTCTTTTCTTAATCTTGCATATTGTGTTAACCATCTTAAACAAAGTGTCATTTTTCTATCTGCTCTTACTTCCACAGGCACTTGATAGTTTGCACCACCAATACGGCGTGCTTTAACTTCTAATTGTGGAGTAATATTTGTTAATGCATCATTAAATACATCTAAAGCAGGGCGACCCGTTGTTTTTTCAATTCTTTCAAATGCACCATATAAAATTTGTTGTGCAACACCTTTTTTACCATCCAACATAATATTATTAATCAATCGTGTTACAATTGGTGAATTATAAATTGGATCTGGTAATACTTTTCTTTTTGGGACATGTCCTTTACGTGGCATGTAAAACCCCTCCTTTCAATTATTTATTTTATATTTTTATTTTTTTGGTTTTTTAGCACCATATTTGGATCTTCCCTGCATACGCTTTTCAACGCCTGTAGCATCAAGAGTACCACGAATAACATGATAACGAACTCCTGGTAAATCCTTAACACGTCCACCACGAATTAAAACAACACTATGTTCTTGTAGACGATGTCCAATACCAGGAATATAGGCTGTTACTTCAATTCCATTAGATAAACGAACACGGCAATACTTACGAATTGCTGAATTAGGTTTCCTTGGTGTAGTTGTTGTTACACGTGTACAAACCCCACGTTTTTGTGGAGCATTTACATTGGTATACTCCTTTTGTAAGCTATTGAATCCAATACTTAAATGTGGTGATTTGGACTTTTTTACCTTGGATTGACGAGGTTTTTTAACTAATTGGTTAATTGTAGGCATTCTATTCTCCTTTCATTATACTGGTAGATTTTGAATAATACACATTATCTGGCGTATCATTCTTACCTAAATTATAGTATAGGCGTACCTATACTATTTTCAAATCCTTACATATTATACACGAATCATAGACAAATGTCAAACATTATTTTATTTTTTTATTCTATTTTGTTATTATTTTATGATCATTGGAAATCATATTTTTGAAATAATAAATGAAATCCATTTAATCATAAACAAATCACCTGATTTTTAATAATAATAGTAAAAATATCTAAATATCAACAGTTTTAAGACAATTTGGATAAATGTGACTATTACTTATTTTTCATTTATTTTTTTAAGGTAACTTTAACTTCATTTCATTATAATTAACACAAAGGAGAACAAATTTATGAAAAAAGTTTTTATTGCTTGCTTAAGTTGCTTTTTACTTTGCTTATGCGGATGTAAAAAAGAAAAGAAATTAATTGTTGAAGTGGTGGAGCAACAATGTGAAATCGGACAAGATGATATTAAAAATAACTTACTTGTTTATTATTCAAATCATCCTAAAGATTACATCACTGATTATGAAATTTTAAATTATGATCCAAATCAATTCGGTGAACAAACAATTACCATTGTTTATCAAGATGCTACAGTTGATGTTTTAATTGAAGTTGTAGAAACACCTATTTCAAGTCAAATCATTTCTCATCAAGATTATTCACTTAAAACAAGTCGCTCTTTACCTTCTTCTTCTTCTTTACTTACATTAAAAGATGCTTTATTAAATGTTGTTAGAAGAAAAGATAAAATAGCCATTTATCGTTATGAATGTCCATATGAAACAGATAATGAAGGATATGAAGTTTCTGTCAATCGCTTCGGACAAGTTGAAGAAGTTGGTGTTGATGTAAAGATGCCTGTTCATGGGATGATTTGTTCTGTTGCAGGCACAAGAATTAATGAGCTAAAACAAATTAATGTTGGTGATTTCATTGTTTGGGCAAACAATACTATCTATGTTTATCGTAACAATTCTATCAAAGAAACTCATGTTGTATTTTCTTTATTTGATGAGCTATATCATTACTATCAAACTATTCCTGCTGATCAAAAAAAGGAATTAGCAAAAAAATTAAACCAAATTATTCCTTCTTTAGATGCTTTATATGAGCAAACAAATTCAACCTTATTAGAACAAACAACACAAGAATTAAATGAATTACTTCCTAAAGAGGATGATTTCACTTTCAAGCACAATCATGTTTATTCCATGACCAATGTAACTCAATATGAAAAACTAAAACCTACCACTTCTAATAACTATCTAAATACATTAATTACTTTAAGAAATAGTATTATTGATGAAGTTAATCTAGAACTAGAACAGAAAATCCCTCATGATTATCAATACATTCATCAATCTTTAGAAAAAATAGATGAAATTCTAAAAAACTTTGATGAAGTTGCTGGTAATGTTTATAGTTATTTTGTATTTCGTCAATCTTATTTAAAAATCAATGATTACATTGAAATCATTTATTCACAATTAATTGATAACCAAATTGATAAAACCAGAGGAATGTGGTACTATCCATTTGTTAAATTCCAAGGTGTAAATTATTATGATGACACCTCAAAACAAGGAATTGTTCACACATTAACTGAATTTAAAAACATGGGAATCAATGAAATCCTAATCACACCTTATCATGAAGGAACTTATGTTGGAGCTCCTGGATACATGGTATATGACTCAGAATATTATTTAGAAGATCCTCTTATAGAAACGAGTGATTACGAAGAATATGGTAAAGATTATTTGAAATGTTTTATTAGTGAAGCTCATAAATTAGGTATTTCTGTCACTGCATACACACAAACCTTTATGGGATATATGCGAGCATTAAAAGAAAAACATGAAGATTATTATCAAATCAATTATTATGGATCTAAAGCTTCAAGTATTGGTGTTACAGATGTCTACTATTATGATGTATGTAATGATGAAGTTCAAAATTTATTACTTAATTGGTATCGTGAACTTGTTACTCGTTATGAATTTGACCAAGTAGAATTTGACATTATTCGTTTTCCTAATAGTAATTTATATCAATATTTAAATGTGGATATCATTCCCGATTCAACAACCATTACTGATTATGGATATAGTGAAGCATCAATGAATAAATTCAAAGATACTTATCATATTTCAGGAGATTTAAAAGAATTGATTCGAACTTCTAAAGAAGTTAGACAAAATTGGTTAAACTGGAAAAAAGAAACATTAACCAACTTTGTGAAAGAAACTTCTACTTTAATTCGCTCAATTCGTCCAAATATTCGTATCAGTGCTGCTGTTCTTTCAAATGAAAATGAAGCTATCAATCAATGCCATCAAGATTATCCAACATGGTTAGAACAAGGTTATATTGATGCATTTGAGCCTATGGCATATACACATGATGTTAATAGTTTTGCTAATCAAGTAGCAGGTCACAAAAATAGAAGTGATAAATATAATAAAGAACTTCGTGTTGGTTTGGGTGCTAAACTAAGTGAAGAAAATACTTTAACTGATTTAAAGGAAATTAAAATCATGGATTCTTATGGATCTTACTTAATCTTTTGTGTTTATTATTATTATAGAGATCATACATTAAATCAACTATTGATGAGTAATCATCATTATGGTTTTATTTCTAATTTAACTTCTGATGAAGAATATTTAAATATCTATATCGAAGATACTTTAGATATGGTTAACAATTATTATAGTTTAATTCTGAATGATGATTTTACTTCTTTAAAAGATGCTTTAAATACAAAAGATATAAATAACATTATTCAAGCCATTCAAAATTTAAAAGACACTTCCATGAAAAACTATTTATACCAAAGATTCTCTTCTTTAAAAATTAAATAAATATAAAAAAGGACAAATCCAATAGGATATATGTCCTTTTTTTATTTACTTATTTAATTTTCTTCTACTGTGATTAGAGATGAAACATAAGCATCTGTATTTAAATCAATCATATTCAAAGAATAAATTACAATTGGAATCATCAATAAAATTGCAAATAATGGATTGATAAACATTAAAATAGTTCCAAAAACAATATTCATTCCAATAACAATGGCAATAAAACCTAAATGTTGAGCTATATGTTTCATATTTAAAACATCTTTTAATTTTAAATTAGAGTTTTTATACACAATCCAAGAAGAAAGTAAAGAAATCACACTCAGTAATCCTAAACTAAAAATTATAACTAATATAGTGTAATATTGAATATAAACAACTAAAACACAAGATAAGGCAATCAAAATAGATTGAGTAATTGGTACGATAGTATGTGCTATAATGAATTTTTTCATATTTCTTTTAGCTGTTTTTCTACGAAGAACAAATCTCGTAATAAAGTTTGCAAAAAGTATTCCCAAGAAAGAAAAGACAACTGCAAAAATGAAGGAAAAAATCATTGTTGAAGCGAAGTTCTCGATGATTTGAGTGAACTCTTCTTCAAATCCAACTGTAGAGGCACTAATCGTTTCAAAAAATCCAGATAAAGTACTTTGAATCCAATTTGTGTCTAGTACTTCTTCAATTGTCTCTAAGAATCCTTGATTCCAATCAATTTGATTCATCGCATAACTTAGAAAATCTTGTACAGAGGTTGTTGATGAAGAAACAGATGCATGAATTAATTCTGCTAATTCTTGAATGGTCATTCCCAAACTATTAAAAATAGTGGATATAAGAAAAAAAATGGTTACTAGCAAACATAAATAAACAATTCCCATAGGAATAAAGATATAAACGAGATTTTGAAAAAAGTTTTTAAGTGATTTTTGAATCATGTTTTCCCTTTCTAAATCTTTAAAAAATGGTTTGAACAATAAGAATTATTCAAACCATTGATAATTGTATTATAAATTATGATTCTATAATGGGTTCAACAGCTTTTTTAAGAATATCATCATCTGTCATTTCCACAAGTCCTGTTCCAGCTGGAATCAATCCACCAATAATGATATTTTCTTTTAATCCTTCTAGTGGGTCTTTCTTTCCACGAATGGCTGCTTCTGTTAATACTCTTGTTGTTTCTTGGAAAGATGCAGCTGAAAGATAAGAATCTGATTTTAAAGAAGATCTTGTAATACCTAATAATATTGGTTTTGCAATTGGTCTACGAATCTTCTTTCTGTTACAATCAGCAACAATTCTTACAAATTCATTCTTAGAAATGTGAGAACCAGGAAGTAAATCTGTTCCACCCTCATGAACAATAATGACTTTTTGTAACATTTGTTTGATAATGATTTCAACATGTTTATCACAAATATCAACGCTTTGGGAAGAATATACTTTTTCTACTTCTTTTAAGATGTATTTTTCTACTTCTTCTGTTGTAGATACACGAAGTAATTCTTTTGGATGAATTAATCCTGCAGTTAATTTCTGTCCTGCAACAACTTCTTCTTTTTCTTTAACAATTGGTGTTTTACCACTATCTGTTAAGTAAGTTTTTTCTTCTTTCGTTGTTTTATTACGAATGGTAATTTCAAAACGATTGTCTTTTTCTGTTTTGATTTCAACAACCTCTCCTTCAATTTCAGAAATGATGGCTTGACCTTTAGGTGGTCGTGCTTCAAACAATTCTTGAATACGAGGTAAACCTTGTGTGATATCTTCTTCACCAGCAACTCCACCTGAGTGGAATGTTCTCATAGTTAATTGAGTACCAGGTTCTCCAATGGATTGAGCTGCAATGATACCAACAACTTCACCTTTTTCAACAATCTCACCTGTGGAAAGGTCACTACCATAACACTTAACACAAACACCATTTGGACAATCACAAGTTAATAACGTTCTAATGTAAACTTCTTTTACCCCAGCATTACATATTTCTTCCGCTTTTGCATCACTAATATATTCGTTAGCACCAATAATCATTTCTTTGGTTACTGGATGATATACGGGTTTATTGGTAAATCTACCGCGAATACGATCAATTAACTTCGTAATTACTCCACCATCTTCTTTCACAAGTTGAGTGACTTTCATCCCTTTTGTGGTATGGCAATCATTCATAGTAACCGTGACTTCTTGACTAACGTCAACCAAACGTCTTGTTAAATATCCTGATTCCGCTGTCTTTAAAGCAGTATCTGTTGATCCTTTTCTTGATCCATGTGAAGAAATGAAGAATTCTGACATGGTTAAACCTTCACGGAAGGAAGAACGAATT
>CANQVW010000085.1 GCA_947627395.1 uncultured Bacilli bacterium
CTTGTTCTTAGAAAGGTCAGTTTCTAGCTGTAATTTTTGGTAATGAAACAAGCCAACTCCTAATGAGCGATCAACTTTCCAATTTTTTGTAAATTGGTTAACAGTAGGATCATTTTTAAAATACGACTCGAGAATTGTAAAGTATGCTCCAAAAACATCCCCCTCATCATCAAAAGTAGGCAAATGAATGGAACAATATTTTGCATAACCTTCTAACATATGTTCAAGAGTACGATTCACTTCAAATACATGTTCTCCAGATTCATCTAACTCAATATAATATGAATTTTTATCATTTTTAAAATGAATCGGACAAAGTAAAATAGGTGATGTATAATTTGTACCATTGATATCTGTCCACTGTAAAAATCCACAAGCAAGATATAAAACATGTAAACCAAAATTTTTTTCCATGTTTTGTGCTCTTCCTTGCATAATCGTTATAATTCGATATAAATTTTTGTCAGATAAATTACATAATAACAAATGTTCATTTGGCTTAGATACTTCGTTTAAAGAAACATATGGAAATGAAGTTAATTGAATCTTTGTGTTGCAATCAGGACATTGATACATTCCATTTTGAATATCAACAATCGGAATTTTCTTACCACATGAAGAACAAGTATACTCATCTATTCCAAATTGTAAATCTTCATCTAGTGGCACCATACTTTTTCTATGATGTGTATTATTTTCATCACAGATAGGACATTCCATGGAAAGTTTAGAGTTTGGATTAAATGAATCATAATGTTTAAAGTGATATCGACCGCATATTTTGCAACGATAAATGATGTTAAAATGATAATCATTCCACTTGGATATTTTAACTTTTTTCTTTTTTGCAAGGTCGCGCATGATATTTCCAATTTGATCTGTATAAAATTGTAATGCACTTGTGCGATTTCTTTTAAAATGAACCAATGGATTACTCCTTGAAAAATCAAGCAATCGCAAACGATAAAACTCTAATTTTTTTTCAATTGGATCCATTTCTGTATCAATATCTAATGTTGCTGCACTAAATTCTTGAAACTCATCACTATCAAAATCATCTGTATCTACTTCTTCTAACTTCATTTTTCCCATAGCAACTGCGAAAACACAAAGAACAAAAAAGTAGGCTTGTGTCTTATAGGTTGTACCTTTTTTTGCATCTTTACTACGAAGGAAATAAGACATTTCACTTAAATGAGCAAAATCACATTCGTCTAACGAAAGTCCTTGAAGAACTTGTATGGATGTATCTACTAAATCGTAAATCACTTTTCCCACTCCATATAAAGTGCTTATTCCTCTTAAATAATCTGCAACATATATAGACAAATGTTGATGATCTTGGATTTGGTGAAGCATATTCGACATTTTATCAGCATATTCTTTAAATTCAGTTACATCCATATTGATTTCCTCCTTCCTTATTGATGATTTCCACCTTCAAATTTTTTATATCCTTTTTTTTGTTGAGGCGTTGGAAGCTCTCCTCCACCCACAAAAGGCTTGCGAACAGGTTTTTCAACATCTTGAATCACAATGGGTTCCTCTTCTAAATTTTTACTTTCTTCTTGTAATGGTGAAAAAGTAAAAGATTCCTTTAATGAGGATAAAGCATCCTCAATTGCAATTCTCCATTGAATCGTAGATGGTCTATGTTCATTAAATGGAGTTACAAACGTGTCTTGAAATATTTTTTTTAATCCACGGGGGAATTGATTCCATATTTGAATAGTTTTTTCAATTTCTTGCATGCGATTTTTAATCGCTTCCCCCTTTGTTTTTATTTTTTTATAATGTTCATCAACTAAACGGCGAAGTGAATTTTGTGAATGTGCTTCATCAAAAATAAAGTATTGCCATTCATCAGATAATCCATATTCTTCTTTTGCTTCAGCAATATCAAAAGTGTCCTGCGGCATCACTCCATCCATTTCATGGCATAATATATATCCATGATAAGGAGAATTAATTAGATTATTTAATAAAAATCGAAAAATAAAAACAGCTAAGGAATAATGTTCAGAATTTAAATCAATGGGTTGTTTTAAAAAGGCCACTTCTGGAGCAACAAAGAATCCAGTTCCACTAACAAAATTAGCTTTATCCGAGCGAATATCCGCTTGCGAGGCAATATTATCACAATCCACAACATAAAGAGTTTCACTTTCAAAATCATACATAAAATTGCCCCAACTAATATCTGCATAACAATATCCAATAGAATGTAAAACATCTACAGATAATACAACTTGTCTTAGAAATTTTAGTTTTGTTTCTAAGGGAATATTAAAGATAATATCGGAAGAGGCTAGAAAGGAATTAATACTTTTTCCTTTAGCAAGATTCATGATATAACCAATAGATTCATCTTCTAAAACCTTGGTTCTTTTTAGCGGAAGCATAAATTTAATTCGATTTTCTTTCCCACGCATTGCCACATTTTGATGAATATTTTCTTTAATAATTTTATCAATATTACGTTTCTTTTGTATAAATTTACGATCTTTTTTTAGTTTTTTAAAAGCATAGCATTGCTTATTTTTATCTTCAACAAGCCATAGGCTTCCTTGTCCACCAGCTTCATTCATTGATTTAACGATGGTAAAAACTTCTTGATTGATACAAGTAATTTGTGCTCCTACTTCCATTGCTTTATTCCTTTCCTATTTTTCTATTAAGTGAAGATAAACTAAAGAACAATCATCTCCAGTTCCATATCCTGTTTCATTAAAATCCGAACAAGTAAGAACTAAATTCTTTAATTTATTTACTTTTTCTTCTAAGGGCATCTTTTCTAATTGCTTCATTCCTTGTAGTATAGACATTGTTTTATGATTTGTTCCTTTATTTACTTCCATTAAAGTAAAGAAATTTTGATCAAACATCACACCATCAGAGGATATTAAAATAGAGGATACCTCATCTATATTAAAAAAATTATAGTGTATAACACTTGAGCTTTCTTCTAATTGAAGAAGGGTGAAAACCGAAGTTTGCGTCACTCCAGAAATTCCATCATTTAAAACAAACCCACCATCATAAGTATTATTTCCAAAAGTTTCTTTCTTACGAATATAAAAATGACCATCTCCAAGTGCTCCACAAATGATGAAAGATTGATAACAAAATACAAATTGAAATGTAGTCGCAAATTGTAAAAGAGTGGAATTTGAATCATTTTTATAAGGTTCACTTTGATAAACTAAGGTCTTCCACTGATTCAATAAATCTTTTCCAAAATTATTTTGAAAATAGTCATAAATGTTTGCATAGATTTTACGTAAATCAACTAAAGGAATTTGACATCCAAAATGACTATCTTTTCTTATATTCGATAAAAGTACTTGTTTAAATGCCTCTATGGCAAGAAAAGATCCATCTGCGGAATGGGTACAACTTCCAACACCATCGCAACAAACAGCAAACCAAATGCCATCCTCTATCACTTCAACAAGACTCGCATCTTGACATGTTTCATGTCCAATCTTTCTCATTTTTCCTTTTATAGACATATAAAAAGATTCTAAATCAGGTATAGAGATTTCTCCATAACATCTTGCTTCTTCTTCCTCTAAGGAAAGAGAAAGAAACCATTTATACCAATTTTTTTCAATATCATAATGTGGATATTTAGTAACAAGAATTTCCCAAAGCATTTCAAACATTTTTTGTTCTCCAGTACAATAGGTATTCGATATAACTTGATAAATATCTTGTCTTTTAATATTTGTAAACTGTTCTTGAAAAAAAATTGTCATTCCCCCTTGATCTAAACAAAGTTCATCACTTGTTTTGGTGAGTTCTTTTACTTTTTCTTTCAATAAACTGAAATAAGAAAGAGATGATTTCCATACTTCATCTACATATTTACCATTGGTAAATAAATAAAAAAGAAGGGAAGCAAAATAGATATTTCTTTGGCCTTGAATACTCAACTTAGGAAGATCTTCATAATTACTTTTCAATCTTTTGATGTTTACAGAAAAACTTGGAACGAGATTCAATATCAATTCTGTCCAATCCATTTTTTCATCATGAAATTCATTTACGTGTTGATTCAAAAATGTTTTAACATATTCTATTTTTTCTGGATAAGTCATTTTAAAAAGTTTATTTTCATCTAAATGGGAATTTCTGTCAAAAACATTTGTGAAAGAGGAATTTGTTTCATTTGCAATAAAATCATTTAGAATTTGTTTTAATTCTAGGGGTAGGAAAGCAATATCCATGATTTTTTGATAAATATCAAGTAATTTTCTATGGCCTATTTGTGTTTCTTTCATTTGCACATGATTCACAAAACATCCTATCTTTCTTAAAGAATGTTCTTTATGAATCGTTTCATCAAGAATTAGTTGCATCATCCATTCATTAGAATCATTTTCTGTTTTAGTAAATAATAAAGACATAAAGGAAATATCCTGTTTACGATTTTGAAAACGAACAAAATCAAAATCATCCAAAATATATGAAAATAAGTCCATTACACTTGTATTTTTTGTCTTATAATCAAAGTCATTGATATACTGAAATGGTGAAATGATTTCATTTTCTATGAAAAAAACAGAGTTTTTAAGACAACGAAGAAATTTAAATGTAACATTCTCACTAAAATGTTCTTCTTTCCACCCTTTAAGAGTATCTATAATAGATGATTGTAAAGGTGTAGGTAATGGATTATCCAAATATCTTTCATCTATTAAAAAATAAATCACTTTTTTATTCATGAATTTCTTCCTTTCTGTTTCAATCATTAACCACCAGTAAAACTGGTGGCCATTTTCATTCATTACTGATTTTGTTGATTCAATCCAATAGAAACATGCATTGTTGCAGACTTTAATACTTCAACAAGTTTATCTACATAATTTTCACTGCAATCATAATAGGATTCGATACCTGCTTCCTTCATTTTGGAAGTTAAGCTTCCAAATTTCTTTAAGCTTTCACGTCCATTATCATCTACATTAATACCAATAGCAACACGAAGAGCTCTTGCAAATGGAATATTATAATTTGGATGGTTTTTATTACCATATTCTAATACTTCCTCATAAGTAGGGTTATTTCCATTTGGTTCCCCATCTGATATCAAAATAATTGCAGGGGCAGATGAATCAGGAAGTGGATCACCACGTACTCCTTGAATATCTTTAATCAGTTCTAAAATAGCTTGTCCAGTAGGAGTTCCACCATTAAATTCGGCATCACTAATAGCATCCCAATTATTAAAATCATCTAAACTGGTACGATCCATAATGGTAAAAACACCATCTCCTGAAAAACCAATTGCCATAAAATATAAATGTAAATCAGCATTCTTTTGCGTTCTAATCGCAGGGATAGCTTCACTAACTACTTTTTCCATTGCATAGTTCACTGCATCAGCACGTGGTCCAGCCATAGATCCACTACAATCAATTAAAAAATAAACAACTTTATTTGGCATTTTTTTCCTCCTTATTTGTGTGTAAATGGTACCATTCGCACCATTTTTTAATATTTACTTAATTATAACACACTTTTTTATTTTATGTTAAAAAAAAAGAAAAATTATTTTTTTAAAACAAATTTTCCTAATTTTACATTTGAGATAACAAAAGAGTACCTATATAAAAAGGTACCTCTCTTAAGTCGTATTGCATTGTGAAAATTTTGACATTGTTAAAAATTTTAAATCCCAACTCTTTTATAAATTTCATCAACATTTCTCAAATAATATTCTAATGTGAAACAACTTTCGTATTCTTCTTTCGTTAATTTAGATTGAATGATGGAATCATTCCATAAAAGATCTTTGAAATTAATTTCATTTGTCCAACTTTCCATGGCATACTTTTGAACCAAATCATAAGCTTTTTCACGTGTAAATCCCTTGTCAATTAATTTTGTCATTACACGTTGAGCAAAAATAACATGATGTGTTTTATAAATGTTATCTTTCATATGATTTTCAAATACACCTAAATTTTTAATAATGCCAACTAAACGAGTCATCATATAATCTAAAAGCATTGTTGCATCAGGTAAGATAATTCTTTCTGTAGAGGAATGTGAAATATCCCTTTCATGCCATAATGCAACATTTTCATAAAATGTAACCATATATCCACGCATAACACGTGCACATCCACAAATGTTTTCACTTGAAATAGGATTCCGTTTATGTGGCATTGCACTAGAACCTTTTTGACCTTTACTAAATCCTTCTTCCACTTCACGAACTTCTGTTCTTTGCAAATGACGGAATTCTGTACATATTTTTTCCATACTAGCAGCAATTAAAGCTAAAACAGATAAATAAAAGGCATGTCGATCTCTTTGTAGTGTTTGTGTAGAAATTTTACTTGAGGTAATTCCTAATTTTTCGCAAACATAATCTTGGACAAACATTGGTGCATTAGCGAAGTTACCAACAGCACCACTTATTTTACCTGCTTCGATGTCTTTTCTTGCCATTTTAAAGCGCTCATAGTTACGATTCATATCTTCATACCATAATGCCCACTTTAATCCAAAACTAGTGATGTCCGCATGTACACCATGAGTACGTCCGATACAAGGTGTATTTTTATACTGTAAAGCTTTTTCTTTTAAAATATCCATTAAAGCTAAAAGATCTTTTTCTAGAATTTGATTGGCTTCTTTTAATAATGAGCCATTGGCTGTATCAACAACATCAGTGGATGTCATTCCATAATGAATCCATTTTGCTTCTTCATTTAAGGATTCACTAAC
>CANQVW010000086.1 GCA_947627395.1 uncultured Bacilli bacterium
GATATGAAGGAAATGGATTATTTGCTGTTAATGAAGATTCTCCTTTAGATATGAAAATGATTATCATTGATGAATTTAGCATGGTTGATATCTCGTTAGCATGTCGTCTTTTTAGTGCCATTCTTCCCACTACAAAAATTATTATTGTTGGAGATAGTGATCAACTTCCAGCTGTTGGTGTTGGTAATGTTTTATTAGACCTCATTGAGTGTAAGGAAATTACAACCATTCGTTTGGATAAAATTCATCGTCAGGCAAGTAATTCGAGTATCATTACTTTAGCTCATAGCATCAATCAAGGAAGAATGCCTTTAGATATATTTGAAAAAAAAGAAGATCGAAGTTTTCATGCTTGTAGTGACTTAGATATGATGGAAGCGATAAAAAAGGTGGTTAAAAAGGGAATGAAAAAAGGAATGGATCTTGTTAAAGATATTCAAGTTCTCATTCCTTTATATCATGGTATCGTTGGCATTGATAAAATCAATATGGAAATGCAACAATACTTTAATCCAAGTGAAGAAGAAATTCAATACAATGGAAAGAAATTTAGAGTGAATGATAAAGTCATTCAATTAGTGAATCGAAGTGATAAACAAGTAATGAATGGAGACATTGGATATGTATTAACCATTCAAAAAAATTTAAAAACATGTACAGGATTAGATGTCATGTTTGATTTTGGTAGTGTTCATTATGAAAAAGATGAATTAGATGATTTAAGTCTTGCGTATGCGATTTCCATTCATAAGTCACAAGGAAGTGAATTTCCATTAGTTATTGTTCCTTTTAGTTTTAAATATTATATTATGTTAAAGAAAAAGTTAATTTATACAGCCATAACACGTGCCAAAAAATATTTAATTTTATTGGGTAACTTTGAAGCTTTTCGAAAAGGAATTGTTGAAACAGAAGAGGAAAGAAAAACTAAATTGAAAGCAAGAATTCAAATGGTAATTGAAAATCCAAATCGTATTTTTGATGAAAATAGTGCTTTTGATGAAATTATAACGGAAACAAATAATTTTGAAAAAAAAGATTTCATGGAAATGGAAAATATTTCACCTTATGATTTTATGGATAATGATGAATAATATTGATGAATAATGATTGTTTTTCACAATCGTATTTGTTCATTAAATTATAAATCGAGGTGTCATATGAAAGAAATTAAAAAAGCGATGCTTTACATGGGATTAGGTGCCGTTGGTTGCGCAGGTGTGATGTATTTTATGAGTTCAGGAAATAAAAAAGTGAACGATTTAATGCAAAAAGAATGTTCCATGATGGATAAAGTAAAAAAAGTTTTCAAAAAGTAATTCGCTAAATAGAAAAAGTCACAAAAGTAAAGCATCTATTGCTTTACTTTTTAGGTAAAATATGGTAAAATATGTATGATATAAAAAGAATTGCTTATATAAGGAAGGAAAGGTATTAAAAATGGGTAGAGCTCATGAAGTACGTGCTGCATCCATGGCTAAGACAGCAGCAGCTAAAAGTAAATTAAACGCAAAATGGGGAAGAGCTATTTATGTAGCTGCGAAGGCGGGCGTTCCTGATCCAGATTTGAACCAAGCATTAAAAAAAGAAATAGAAAAAGCAAAAAGAGAACAAGTCAGTGCAGATGTTATTAAACGTGCCATTGAAAAAGCAAAAGGTGGAAGTAATGAATCCTATTCTTTTGAAAGATATGAAGGATTTGGACCTAACAATTCCATGTGGATTGTAGATTGCCTTACAGATAATCATAATAGAACATTAACCGCTGTTCGAACTGCATTTTCAAAATGTGGTGGAAATTTAGGAGCAGCAGGGTCTGTTACACATATGTTTACAAATCAATCTGTATTTAGCTTTGAAGGAAGTAATGAAGAAGAAATTCTAGAAGGCTTATTAATGAATGATTGTGAAGTAGATGATATTCAATGTGAAGATGGCATTATTTCTGTATTTGCACCCAATACTGCGTATTCTAAGGTTAGAGAAGCTTTGGTTTCAATGATTCCTGATGTTAATTTCTTAGAAGATCATACAACTTGGGTACCAGCTAGTTATGTTCAATTAGAAACAGAACATGACCAACAAAAATTCGAAAGATTACAAACAATGTTAGATGAATGTGATGATGTTCAAGAAGTTTATCATAACATTGAAGTGTCTGAAAGTGAAGAATAATGGACCCTAAGGTTCATTATTTTTATTTAAAGGAGGTTAAAATGACAATCATAAAAAAAATAAATAAAACCATATGTATTCTTATTTTATTTTTAAGTTTATTCTTATGTTCAGGTTGCTTAATGCTTTCAAGTGATTCCAATCAAGAATTTGATGCCTTGGAAGATGCTTTATTCTATTCCTTCTTAGGTACGGATCCAATGAATGTTCATTTCACTTTATATTATCCTGAAAATTATGGACTTGAAGATGCAAAAGTAGAAGTTTATCAAGCAACAGAAAAAGATATGGAGGAATCTTACGATAGTTTAAGAGAAATAAATGATTATTTAAAATCATTCAATCGTAGTTCTTTGAATGAAGAAAATCGTTTGTCTAGAGATATTCTTATCGATTATTTTAACCATAAAATTGCTTATGATGGATATTATTATTATGATACACAATTAGGAAGTTATTTAGGTTATCAAGCTCAACTTCCATTGATTCTTACTGAATATCGTTTTGATCGAATGAAAGATGTTTATGATTATTTTGATTACTTAAAAACTGCCAAACAAGAATTTGAAAACATCGTTTCCTTTGAAAATGAAAAAGCCAATCGAGGAATGGGGTTAACAGATGTTGTTTTGAATCGTTGTATCGATCAATGTAATGCATTTCTATCAGAAAATGAAAATTATTTAATTCCTGTCTTTAATGAAAAAATAGACGAAGTTACCTTTTTAACATCAGAAGAAAAAACAAACATCAAACAACAAAATAAAGAAATCATTGATACTTATTTTCTTCCAGCATATCAATATCTAAAAGAACAGTTGGAGCAACTAAAAGGACGAGCTACAACCAATGGTAATTTAGCAAGTTATCCTAAAGGAAAAGAATATTATCAAATTAAATTGCAGGATGCTATCGGTACCAATCAAACAGTATTAGAAATTAAAGCCAATTTAGAAACGATTTTAAATCAATTACTTGTAACATATTCCCAAAACAGGTTAGAAAATACACAAGCTTATCAGACTTGGGAAAATAGTAATCTTATGAAAGATTTGACTTTATCTGATTTAATTCCTTATTTAAAAGAAAAAACAAGTCAAAACTTTCCATCTTTAAAACATGATTCAACCTATTCCATTACTGAAATCAATGAATCATTAAAAGATCATACTTCTCCAGCTATGTATTTCCTTTCTCCTTTGGATGATTTTAAGAATGAATCTATATTTATCAATCCACAAGATGTAACAGGATCAGATAATTATACGTATCAAGTCATAGCTCATGAAGGATATCCCGGACATATGTATCAACACATTTATTTAAAAGAATCTTCACTTTCTCCAGTCAGAAAATTAATTAGTTATGATGGATATCTTGAAGGGTGGGCAACGTATGTAGAGAATTATGTCGTAGAGTATCAATACCCAGATGAAGAAGTTCGAAAATTATTTGAAGCAACCGATGCTTTAAATTATATTATACTTGGTTTAGGGGATATTGGTGTCAATTATGAAGGTTGGGACATTCCAACATTTACAACATTTATTCAACAATATTTAGATGTTAATGATGAAGTTTGTGTTGATCTTTATTATGATTTAACTGAAGTTCCAACCAACTATTTACAGTATTATTATAGTTATTTCATCATTCAAGATTTAAAGGAAAGTTTTAAGCTTAAAATGAAAGATCAATATAGTGATTTATTATTCCATACCATTTATTTAGATACAGGTCCTTGTTCCTTTGATATTCTAAAGGAAGTATACGATAGTTACGAAATATAGGTGAATTCATGGCTATTTTTCTATTTAGAATTGCCATGATAAATGAACTAAAATATAAAGCCGAAACTATGAAATGGAGTGACCATTTCAATGATGAAGTACTGCACGAAGCAATTCATTGGTTATCAATTAAAGTAATACAAGTTTTATTTGGCTTTTTGATTCTATTTATTTCATTTAAAGTGATTAATCTATTTACATCAAAATTGAATCAAATTTTAAATAGAAAAAAAATAGATCAAACCATTGCTCATGCTTTATTTAATATCACACGTAAAGGATTGAAAATAGGAATGTTCTTTTTATTTCTAGGATATATTGGAATAGAAACCTCTAGTATTATTGCTTTATTTGCCTCTTTTGGTGTTGGAATTGGTTTAGCATTCCAAGGTGCTTTATCAAATCTAGCAGGAGGATTGATCATTTTAATCATGCGCCCTTTTAAATTAGGAGATCACATCTCTTGTGGAGATGAAGAAGGAATTGTGGAAGAAATTAAAATCTTTTATACCTATGTGATTACTTTTGATCAAAGAGTTGTCATGATTCCCAATGGAAACGTTGCTAATGGAAAAATTATCAATCATAATATGAAAGAAGTAAGAAGAGTGGATATGGTTTTCTTTTTATCTTATGAAGAAAACATAGAAAAAGTAAGAAACATTATTCTAGAATGTATTCACCATTTTCCTTCTGTTTTAGGACAACCAAAACCTATGATTCATCTTCATGAATTACATGAAAATGATTTATCTATTATGGTAAAAGTATGGTGTAAAAATGAGGATTATTGGGATATTTATTGGTTTCTTCCTGAAGAAATTAAACAAAGTTTTCAAGAACATCATATTTCTATTCCTCACAAAAAACTAGAAGTTAAAATAAAAAAGGACTAATCATATCAGTATTATCGATATAAATTAGCCCTTTTTTAATTTAAATCATCTTTATATTTTAGTTCTTAAATAGTTTGTTAGGATTGCTTGTATATAAAATTTTGTACCTAAATGTATCAAAATTTTTATAACCAAATTCTTATTCTCTCAATGACTTTAACGAAATTATTTTTACCTTCAATGAAGCTATTAGAAATTTTAACATTTGTAACTGGATTAATTATGAATGAATAAACAATACAGCAATGTTGTTTTAGGGCTAATCCAGTACCTGTACGTTAAAAAAACTTTATAAAAATTGTTTAATTTGTGTTTTAACTTTTCAGCTCTTTTACACTAAATTTTTTATAGTAGGTATAAAATTTTTTGTTTTTAGACACAAAACTACAAAATTTTTCTTTAAGATAAAAAATTTGATGGATACTTTTGTATCATAACAAGTGAATTAGATTATGATTACAAAAAGATACTAGAAGTATATCATCATTTATCTTATATCGATGAATCCTTTAGGATAACAAAATCAGATTTAGAGACAAGACCCGTATATGTAACAACAGATGCCCATATAGATGCACACTTATTAATATGTTTTGTAGCATTAATAGTCATAAGGATGATACAATACAAGTTGGGAGACGAAAAGATATCAACGGATAGATTAAAAACAGTACTATCCATGTGTACATGTGAAATGATAAATGAATACCAAATAGATTTAGATAATGTTAGTGGAAATTATGAATTTGAGAAAGTAAGAACAGAAAATCAAAAAGAATATACAACAATAAAAATAAATAAAAAGGAAGATATAACTAGAAAAGATTTTCTAACGATGCAAAAACATTTTGATATTGATTTAGATGCATGTTATTTAAAAATAAATGAATTTACTCAAGAACTAAAAAAGATAAAATATAAAGTAGCAAAGAATAAAACTGAATAAAAAAAGTACAAAAAAAAGGGGTTAAATTCGATAACCTCATTTTTGCGCCCCACAACTGTAAAACTCGGGCCGAGCGATTTATTTTGCTTTGACAATACTTGATTTGTATGCCGCTTTTATGGTATAACACAGAGTGATAGGTAGCGAGGAGAAACTTATAATGGCTGATGAAATTATAAATTACGAACAGGATTTTGAGGCTATTGTCAAAATCATTGAAACAGCTAAACTTCGGGCAATGTAAGGACTCCAAATATAAACTTCCCGAAGCGTTAAAGGACAGCAAATTAAAAGAAACAGTTGACAATAATAAAGATGTTGCTGACTTAAACACGTTTGTATTCTTATCATCGTTTACTTCCGATACCGAAAAATCGGCAGCGCAAACGCTGTCTATTAAGCTGTATGAAAAAATAGGATTAAAAAAATACAGGAGATTATAGAAGATAATAGCGTAAAGGAAAGTCAGGACATTCTTGAATTTTACGTTAAGAGTATCTGTTTTGAAAACAATATAATACCGCAATTAAAAATTGGGTTAGAGGGGTTTGATTGTTATCATACGCAGAAATATAAAGTGGCGGAAAATGCCAATCTTAAAGTCAGAGTTTTTGTTGATGCCGAATTTAAGCCTACAAGCAATGAAACGTATTTAGATAATTATTTTAATTTGAAAGAACGTTTAGAAGAAGCAATTGTTTCATTTGTAAGAGTGAATGATTTTGTTGAAAATATTTCGCCTTTGCCTGCGGATATTTACATGAGAAACGATATAAAAAGGGGTTGGACAGATGGCGCAACGGGTTGTGTTAATTTGAACGAGTTTATTTATCTCACACACGAATATTGCTATATTGCTATGTTGCCGAACAAATATTCAAAGAACACTAAACATTGGACGCTTGAAGCAATTGCATCATATTGTAGT
>CANQVW010000087.1 GCA_947627395.1 uncultured Bacilli bacterium
GATTTATTGAAGTAGATGAAGAAGTTCAATTAACTGCTGATGTATTCCCAGAAGAAGTAACCGCTCCAACAATTACTTGGACTTCTAAAAATCCTTCAATTGCAACAGTTGATACAGATGGTACAGTAAAAGGTGTTGGTGCTGGTGAGGTTATCATTGAAGCATCTATTGCTAATACAGATACAAAAGCAACTATTACTTTAGCTGTTAGAGCAAAATCAACAGAAGCAACTCAAGATGCATTAGATTGGATTTTAAGTCAAACTATTGGTACAACATTATTACAAGAAATTAAATATGTTGGAAGCGACGATGGAAGTGCTGATTATTGGCATAATGTTTGGGGAGCTGTTTCATTCTTCCAATTCAAAGAATTAAAAGTTACCCAAAACATGTTACCAACAGATCATGCAAATTATCCAAAAGATGATAGCAACACTCCAAGAGTAAAAACTAGTATTGATTTAATTACAATTCATGATACAGCAAATAGTGCATCCAGTGCTGATGCAAGAGCTAACTCTAATTGGTGTATTAATCCAAGCAACACAGGTACTTCTTGGCATTATACTGTTGGTAATGATGGTATTTACCAACAAATGCCAGATGATGCTGTTGCATGGCATGCAGCTGATGGAAGTAATGTATTTAAATTAAATGATACAGGTGTTAAAGCAACAGATCCATCTAAGAAACCTGTCATTACATTCAATAGTGATGGTTACTTCTATTTAGATGGTCAAAAAACAACTATTCAATTACCTTCAAGAACAAATCCAACAATCACAGGATCTGAATTAAGTAAAGCAACAGTTAGTGGAATTTACACTACAGTTGGTGAAAATGGTAATTGGTGGATGAACAATGCTTGGTTATCTGCACAATATGATACTACAGTTGGTCATATTTCTAATGGTGGTGGAAACTACAATAGTATTGGAATTGAAAGTGCAGTAAACAGAGGAAGCGATGTTTATCTAACATGGCAAAACCTTGCTAAATTAGTTGCTTCACTTCTTGAAAAATATGATTTAAAGACAGATAGAGTATTATCACACAATGATTTCTGTGGTAAACCATGTCCTAGAACAATGCTTGAAGCTGGTTTGTGGCCTGTATTCTTACAAATGATTGAAGCTGAATATGCAGCAGCTACAACATACAAAGATTACACATTCACATTCCATAGCAACAATCCTGATATGTTAGATGAAACTGGTAAAATTATTGGTAAACCAACTTATGAAACTGTAGTTTCTTATACAATTACCGTAACTGGACCAAATAATTATAACAAGACTTCTGGAACACTTTATACTATTGTTCCTGGAACTGTTTCATTAGCAAAATAATAGCAGTAAAATACTGTTTAAAAAAGAGTCATATGATTTCATATGATTCTTTTTGTTATATTTTATTAACACTATAGATATAATGTATTGTTATGTGGAGCAGTTTGATTAAAAAATTTGGACTTCTAGCAGAGTTTATCATCATATTGTTAGAATATGCGTGTTTTCCAGTGCCGAGTGAAGTCATTCTACCTTTAACTGGTGCCATGAGTATATCTGGACAACTTCCTTTATTGTTGGTTATTTTCATCAGTGTGATTGCTGGAATCCTTGGATCTTTAATTTGTTATTATATTGGTTATTTTGGGGGAGGTAAATTATTTAAAAAACTTAGTCAAAAAAAACAATTTCAAACCTCTCTTGAAAAGTATCAAAAATATTCAAATATTTCAGTATGTATTGGCAGAGTTATTCCCTTATGTAGAACCTATATTTCTTTTGTTGCTGGTATGTCGCATCAACAAATTCGTCCATATATTGTTTATTCTGCGATTGGTATTTTTATTTGGAATACAATTTTAATATCCTTAGGTTATTTTTTCTTTGATCATTTAGAAGAAATTGCTTTTTATCTAGATCGTTTTAAATGGATTGTTTTAGGAATCTTTTTCATGATTATTTTGATTATTTTACTTAAAAAAATCTTTTTTTTAAAAAAGAAATCTCATAAAAATTAAATGATTTTTTTGAAAAACATTGCATTTTCCTTCTAAAAGGGCTATAATGATTAAAAATAGTTTTATATTTCAAGGAGGAAAATCATTATGAAAATTGAAATGATTGAAGCTAAACAACTAAAACAAAAACCAAATTGGAATGAATTAGGATTTGGAAAATATTTTACAGATTATATGTTTACCATAGATTACATAGATAAACAAGGATGGGTGAATGCGAAAATTGAACCTTATGCACCTATTCCATTTGAACCATCTGCCATTGTTTTACATTATGCTTTAGAAACATTTGAAGGACTAAAGGCTTATAAAACAAAAGATGGAAGAATTCTTTTATTCCGTCCTGAAATGAACGCAAGAAGAATGCAAAATTCAAACTTTCGTTTATGCATGCCTAGTTTACCTGAAGAAGATTTTATTGAAGCTATTTCAAAATTGGTTTCAGTTGAAAAAGATTGGATTCCAACTTTACCAGGAACATCTTTATATATTCGACCTTTTATGTTTGCATATGAAAATCATTTAGGAGTACATCCTGCTCATAATTTTAAATTTGTTATTATTTTGTCTCCTGTTGGAAATTATTATAAAAATGGAATGTCTCCTGTTAAAATATATGTTGAAGAAGAATATGTTCGTGCCGTTAAAGGTGGAACAGGATTTGCAAAATGTGGTGGAAATTATGCATGTTCCGTCATTGCTCAAGATAAGGCTGAAAAAATGGGATACACTCAAGTTTTATGGTTAGATGGACAATATCATAAATATGTTGAAGAAGTTGGAACCATGAATGTTATGTTCTATATTGGGGATGAAATTGTAACTTGCCCATGTGAAGGAAGTGTACTTCCAGGTGTCACAAGAGATTCTGTTATTCAAATATTAAAGAAATGGGGATACAAAGTGAGTGAGCGTTTGTTATCTATAGATGAATTAATGGAAGCAGGACATAATGGTCAATTGAAAGAAGCCTTTGGTACAGGTACAGCTGCAGTAATTTCACCTATTGGTGTATTAACTTATCGTAATGATACTGTTGTTGTAAATCAAGAAAAAATAGGGCCATTAACACAAAAGTTGTTTGATTACTTAACAGGAATTCAATGGGGTCAAATTGAAGATGAGTTCCATTGGACCAGAGAAGTAAAATAAAGATAAATAACAAAACCTCTTAGGAGGTTTTTTTCCGTTCTATAGAAGTTTTAATTTTAATTTTCATCTTGTTTGACTACTTTTTTAAACTATGATATAATAAAAGCAAATTGGGGGTCATTATGACATGTATATTTTTATATAATCCAAATAGTGGAAAAGGGAAATTACTCACAAAATTAGATTATATTGAACAACGATTAAAAGAAAAATATTCTGAAGTTGTGATGTATCCAACAAAATCAAGAGAAGACACCATTCAAACAGCAAAAGAATCTTGTGGAAAGTATGACGCTATCATATTTTCTGGAGGAGATGGAACATTTAATGATGTTACTTGTGGTGTATCCTCTGAAAGTGTTCGTCCTGTTTTAGGATATATTCCTAGTGGAACTGTCAATGATATTGCTAGAAATCTTAAAATTCCTAAGAATTTAAAAAAAGCTCTCAATGTTATTTTATATGGTAATATAAAATCTCATGATGTTGGAATCATTAATGAAGAAAAACATTTTATGTATGTTACTGCTTTAGGAACATTTACAGAAGTAAGCTATAGCACCAAACAAAAAAATAAAAGAATGCTAGGAAAAGTAGCATACATTTTAAATGGTATTCATGATGTAATTAATCCATCCCTAGTTGAAGTGAAAGTCATTAACGAAAGTGGAATAGAGACCACACATCAATGTCCATTATTTTTAGTTATGAATTCAATTAGTGTTGGAGGTATTCCTTTTAATAAAAATGGACATTTAAATGATGGATATTTTGATGTAATATTTGTGAAAAAGTATATAGGAAGAGGAATTGTAGCCATTGCTCATATGTTTCTTTTAGGAATTCGAAAGAAAAAAAGAACCAAATATTATGAGGTAATGAAATGTAAAAAATTCACCATCCAAGTTGATGATCAAATTACATGGTGTATTGATGGAGAAAAAGGACCAACAGGGACCATTAGCATTCGCAATTTACATAACCACTTGCAAATATATGTTCCAAATGAAAAAGGATACGATCGTAGAAATCGTATTTGGACAAAAACAAAAAAAGCATAAATATAAAAAGTGAGTTATAAAAATATAACCCACTTTTTAATTGATATATGTGAAAGGGAGAGGAGAAGTATGATGCAACTTTATCGTTGCACATATAGTATGAGCTGAATTATTTCCTTTTATTCACAATTTTTAAATTTTTTTTTGAAAGGATGAATTATGAGAATTATTGCTGGAAAACACAGAAGTAGAGTATTAAAAACATTAGAAGGCATGCAAACAAGGCCTATGATGGATCGTATGAAAGAATCTGTTTTTAATACGATAGGACCTTACTTTGAAGAAGATGAAGTGTTAGACTTATTTGGAGGAAGTGGAGCTCTAACATTAGAATCCATTAGTCGAGGAGCAAAACATTCCTATATTGTTGATATCAATCCATCAGCAATTAAAATCATAGAACAGAATGTGAAAAGTTTAAATGAAGAAGATCATGTAACCATTTTTTCAATGGATTATAAATTAGCACTTAAACGCTTAGTAGGAAAACAATTTGACCTTATCTTTTTAGATCCTCCGTATCGTTTAGCTATTGTAAATGATATTCTTCAAGAATTAATGGAAAAAAATATGTTAAAAGATTCATGTTTTATTGTTTGCCAATATGTGAAAGGGAATGCAACCATTGTTCAAGATTTATCATTAATTAAAAACTATTGTTATGGAAATAGTGAAGTAGCAATTTATCAATATCATTCTAAAGAAAAATAAGATAAATCATACTTCCACATAAAATTCCTTCCAAAAATCGAATGAGAAATAATTGATGAAAAGATATTTGTAATTCATTTGTTACAACAAGAGTTTGGAAAAAAATAGAAAATCCTTGAAAAGCAATTAAACCGCTCATCAAACCATATAAACAAGGTAATGAAAGATGTAAAGTTTTCAAATCCAATAAGCCAGTAGTAACTTCTAGTAAACTACAAAGAATTTTAAAAAATGTTTGATTTAAAGATAGATGATTTAAAACCAATGTAATTCCATATTTGATGGTATTAATAAATACCATAACCCCAGCAATTTGAATCAATAATTGCATTGCATTTGAAATCGAATTTAAAAAAATAGGAAGATGGTAAGTATTTTTTTCTAAAATATCTTCTTCCTTTTTCTTTTGTTTTAAAAAAAGATTTAAAATGAAACATACTCCCCATTCTATTATCATCATCCATATTGAAAGTTTTATTCCTAAAATAGAAATTAAAAAAAGAGGATTCATAAATAAAGAAAGGTAGACTAATTTTTTTGCATCACTTTTTGTAATGTGATTTTCTTTATATTCTTGTTGAACCAAAGAAGAAGCACCAGGATTACCAATTAAAAAAGAAACGAGTAATAATTCATAAGACTTTTTACCTTCAAAAGAAAAAAAAGGATGTAAAATGACAGATATTTTGGACAACAAATTACTTTTCAATAAACAATGTGCTAACAAATAAAAAGTAAAAACAGATGGATACACATGATATAACCATACATTTAATGTCATTAACATTTGGTTGAAAAATAAAGATGGTGAGTATACTATACTATAAAGAACAAGAGCTGTTAGAAAAATAATGACAATCATAAAGAAAACTCCTACAATAATAGTATGAAAAATCGGATTGAAAAATCACTAAACTAAATTTTTTTTACTTGCAATTGCTATATAAAAGTGATATAATATTTATGCTTAGGATAAAGCATATGTCCCAGTAGCTCAGTTGGATAGAGCAACGGCCTTCTAAGCCGTGTGTCGGGGGTTCGAATCCCTTCTGGGACGCCATATTGAAGGAACCAGATTGATACTAATGCAAACAAGTTTGCAATGGTGTCAGTCTGTTTTTTATATGTCATTTTTTATGTAAAACATACTATTTAAAAATTATTAAATTATCTAATAATTTATTTGACTAATTGTTATTAAAATGTTATACTAAATACGGGTTAAAAATGCGTATTTACGCAAAAATAATTTGTTGGGAGGACTTTTAATGATTGAAAGAAAACAGTATCTTGATAAATTAATTAGGAAAAAAGAAAATGGACTTGTCAAAATTATCACTGGAATAAGAAGATGTGGTAAGTCTTATTTACTTTTTAATATTTATTATGATTATTTGAAGTCGATAGGTGTAGATGATAAGCATATTATTACATTAGCCTTAGATGAAAATCAAAATGCAAAATATAGAAATCCTCTTTATTTAGATGAATATATTCAAAGTAAACTTCAAGATGATAAAATGCATTATGTATTTCTTGATGAAATTCAAAAAGTCAAATCAGTAAAAAATCCATATTTAGAAGATGAAGAAGAAAAAATAGGCTTTGTTGATGTTTTACTTGGATTAATGAAAAAGCCTAATGTTGATCTTTATGTTACTGGTAGTAATTCTAAAATGTTGTCCTCTGATATTTTAACAGAATTTAGAGGAAG
>CANQVW010000088.1 GCA_947627395.1 uncultured Bacilli bacterium
CCGCAAAAGCTTCTGTGGAATACTGACCCACCATCATTGTATCAATCATTCCATTAATCCAACTAAGAAAGTTTCTAAAGCAGCTGGAATAGAGATACGTAGCGTGTTTTTTAAAAGAAGGGATGTTGAAAAATCATTCCTTTCTTCACTGAGTTGTAATTGATTTAACTTTTTTGATTTTAATAGATTCATATCCATATTATACTCTTTTTCAATCAAAAACGCTACAAGAAAGAACAAATATTGACTTATTATTTTGCGCCCCACAACTGTAAAACTTTTTATTGTTTTTTGTTGTTTTAACAAGCATTATCCCGGGTACTCAATTTATTTCATTATGTTATATACATATAATAAACTTCAAATTAATTCTTAACTTTTAAGCTAAACTATGATATAATGGGAATATATAATATTTGAGGTGACTAATAATGGAAAAAGTTAGAACAAGGTTCGCTCCTAGTCCTACAGGATTTATGCATATTGGAAATTTACGTACTGCTTTATACGGCTATTTATTTGCTAAAAAGAATAATGGACAATTTATTTTACGTATTGAAGATACAGATTTAGAAAGATATGTTGAAGGGGCAATTGATGTTATATACAATACATTAAAAGAAGCGAATATTGTTTGGGATGAAGGACCAGATAAAGATGGTGGATTTGGTCCATATGTTCAAACAGAAAGAAAAGATATTTATTTAAAATATGCGAAAGAACTCATAGATAAAAAAGCGGCTTATTATTGTTTTTGTGATAAAGAGCGTTTAGATTCATTAACAAATGAAACAGGAATTAAACGTTATGATAAACATTGTTTGCATTTATCCAAAGAAGAAGTAGAAGAAAGATTGGCTAGAGGAGATAAATATGTCATTCGTCAGAATATGCCAACAGAAGGCTATACTGAATTTGATGATATGGTATATGGACACGTTAGTGTTCCTAATAGTGAATTAGAAGACCAAATCTTAATTAAATCAGATGGTTTACCCACCTATAATTTTGCCAATGTCATTGATGATCATTTAATGCAAATTACTCATGTAATGAGAGGAAATGAATATTTAAGTAGCACGCCTAAATATAATCTATTATATGATGCATTTGGATGGGAACATCCTAAATACATTCATTTAACACCAATTATGAAAGATGCAACTCGTAAATTGAGTAAAAGATATGGCGATGCTAATTTTGATGATTTCATTCAAAAAGGATATTTACCGCAAGCAATTATTAATTATATTGCTTTACTTGGATGGAGTCCAAAAGGTGAACAAGAAAAATTTACAATGGATGAACTCATTGAAAAGTTTTCAATTAGCGGTTTAAGTCATTCTAGTTGTATTTTTGATCCGGATAAAATGAAATGGTTAAATGGTGAATATATTAAAGAACTTCCATTTGATGAATTTATGAAGCATGCTATTCCTTTCTTTGAACAATCAGAAATTAAAGGAAAATATGATTATCAAAAGTTAGGAAAATTATTACAAACTAGAATTGAAATATTTTCTGAAATTCCAGAAAAAGTTAATTTTTTAGCTCATTTTTCAAAAATTGATCCTGAATTATACAATAATAAAAAGTTTAAATTGAATGGAACTGTTGCAAAAGGAGTATTAGAGACCTCCTTACCTTATTTTGAACAATTAAATGATTGGACTGAAGATAAACTTCATGAGACCATTCTTGCAATTGCAAATAAATTGGAAACTAAGAGTGGACAGGTTTATACAGCTTTAAGAATTGCTTTTACTGGTGTTGCCGTTACTCCTGGGGGATCTGTTGAAATGGCAGATATCTTAGGCAAAGAAGAAACGTTAATAAGACTTAAAAAAGCTATTGAATGGTTATAAGAGGTAGTTATGTTTGATAAGAAAGATTTAGAACAAATATTAGATTTGGCACTTGAAACTGGTGGGGATTTTGCTGAACTATTTTTTGAATCCACATTTTCTAATTTAATGGAAATGACGATGGGAAACGTATCTAAAGCAAATTCATCTAATGTTCATGGTGTTGGGGTTCGTATTTTAAAAGATACAGAAGAAGTATATGGATATACGAATGATGTTACATTAGAGAATATCAAAGAATTTGTTACTCATTTATCTTCAAGTTATGTTGGAAATAGAATTTGTCATACAAAACCTTTAGAAGAAGTTTTCTATCCAAATAGAACACCTGTTATGAAAACCCCTAATTCAGTTTCTAACGAAGAAAAGATGCATTATTTACATAGATGTTATGAAGGTGCAATGAGTTTGGGAAAACAAATTAAACAGATTATCTGTACATTAACAGATAAAGAACAAAATGTCATCATTGCAAATAGTGATGGTGTATATGCGAAAGATACAAGAACAAATTGTCGAATTGGAATGAATGTTGTTGCAAGTGATGGAACGAATATGCAATCGGCATCAAATAATACTGGAAGAAATATGGGATTTGAATTCTTTGACCAAGAAGACCTATTTAGTTTTGGTAAAGAAGTTGGAGAAAGTGCCATTACAATGTTAGATGCGAAAGAAATCAATGGTGGTAAAATGACTGTTGTTGTTCATCATGGTTTTGGCGGTGTTTTACTTCATGAAGCATGTGTACATTCTTTAGAAGCAACATCTGTGGCTAAGGGAATTTCTGTATTTTGCGGAAAGTTAGGGCAAAAGATTGCGAGTGACATTGTTACTGCTGTAGATGATGGAACACTTGAAAATTACTGGGGATCTTTAAATGTGGATGATGAAGGTCATGTAACACAAAGAAATGTTCTCATAGAAAATGGTATTTTAAAAACTTACTTAGTAGATTATCGTAATGCTAGAATCATGAATCATCCAACTACGGGAAGTGGAAGAAGAGAATCTTATAAATATTCCCCAACTTCTCGTATGACCAATACTTTCTTTATTAATGGTACTTCCACATTCGAAGAAATTATTCAAAATACAGAATATGGATTGTTTGCCAAGAGTATGGGTGGAGGAAGTGTTGACCCTTCCACGGGTGAATTCAATTTTGCCGTTCAAGAAGGATATTTAATTGAACATGGAAAAATTACCGTTCCAGTAAAAGGAGCTACCTTAGTCGGAAGTGGAGCTGAAGTTTTAATGAACATTGATATGATTGCTAACAACTTAACGACTGGTCATGGTATGTGTGGCTCTAAGAGTGGAAGTATTCCAACCGATGTTGGTCAACCCACTATTCGTGTTCAAAATATGACAGTTGGAGGTAGAGGCTCATGTTAAACTATCAAGAACTCATTAATGAAGCTAAAAAACAGGGATTTAGTGATTTTGAAATCACTGAATATGGTAGCGAAATCATAGAGATTCAAGTCTACCAAGGCAAAGTGAATGAACATACAGAAAGTAAAATTAAAAAAGTAAGTCTTAGAGCGATTTATCAAAATAAAATGGCTAATTTATCTATAGAAAACTTAGACGCTAATATTGATTTTGTTCTAAATCAATTAAAAGAAAATGCCTTAATCTTATCTACAAATGAAGAATATGAAATCTATGAAGGAAGTTCCTCATATCCAAAAGTTAAAGTAAAAGAAAATGATTTTAATCAAATATCCATTCAAGATAAAATAAAATTATTAATTGAATTAGAAACTAAATTAAAACAAAAAGATCCTAGAATTATTCATGTTCCATCTTTAGATTATGAAGAAGTTAGTACAACTCATCGTATTATCAATTCCAAAAATTTAGATATTGAAAAGCAAGGTAAATATTGCGCTGTTGCTATACAAATTGTGGCAAAAGAAGATGAAGATGTTCAATCAGGATATGAAGTAGAAGTGAAAGAGCGTTTTGATGAATTAGATTTTGATTTAATGATGGATAAAATAACTACAAGAGTTTTATCTATGTTAAAAGCAAAACCAGTAGCTAGTAAAACTTATCCCGTAATAATTGAAAATGAAGCTATGGCAGATTTATTTTCAACATTCCTTTCCATATTTTCAGGAGAAACCAAAATTAAACAAATTACTCCTTTATTAAATAAAGAAAATCAAAAGGTAATGTCGGATAAAATTACGATTATAGATGATCCAATGAAAGAAGATTGTATTTTCAAAGATCCTTTTGACGATGAAGGTGTAGCCTGTTTTAAAAAAGAAATTGTATCTAAAGGAGTCTTTAAAACCTTTTTACATAATTTAAAAACAGCAAAATACTTTCATACGATATCTACAGGAAATGGATTTAGAACGGGTGGAGGAATTGGTGTTTGTGGTGCAAATACGTATATTAGTTATGGAACAAAAACGAAAGAAGAAATGATTTCATCTTTAGAAGAAGGATTACTCATCACAGAATTTGATGGACTTCATGCAGGTGTCAATGCTATTTCAGGAGATTTTAGTTTAAAATCTTCAGGATATTATATTAAACAAGGTAAAATTGTAAGACCAGTTACCTTAATTGTTGTTGCTGGAAACTTTTTAGATATGATGAATGATGTTGATGAAGTTGCTTCAGATTTAAAAATAACCTTATCTAGAGTCGGTTCACCTTCAATTTTATTCCATGGATTGTCCGTATCAGGAATGTAAAATATTTATAAAAAGTATCTCTAAGAGATACTTTTTCAATGAAAGAGGTAGTTATGATTACATTTAATCAATTAAGGATAGATGATGATTTAAAAAAAGGAATAGAAAAGTGTGGATTTAATGAACTAACCGAAGTTCAAGAAAAAGTCATTCCATTAGCATTAGATCATTTAGACATTATGGCTCAAGCCCCAACAGGAACAGGTAAAACCTGTGCTTTTGGTTTGCCTATTTTAGAAAACATTTGTAATTCAAATAGTATTAGGAATGCTACTAATACAATCTATGATGGTGCTGTTCAATCATTAATTCTAGCGCCGACAAGAGAACTTGCCATTCAAATTACAGAAGATTTAAGGGACTTTTGTTTTTTTAAGGAGGGTATTCGAATATTAACAGTTTATGGTGGAGAAGCTATTGATCGTCAAATTCATGCTTTGAAGAAAAAGCCACAAATTATAGTTGCTACACCAGGTAGATTAATGGATCATATGGAAAGAAAAACCATTCGTATTAATCAAATTCACACGCTCGTTTTAGATGAAGCGGATGAAATGTTAAACATGGGATTTAAAGAAGACATTGATTTTATTTTAAGTCATATTGAATGTAAACACCAAACCATGCTTTTTTCCGCAACTTTTTCTAAAGAAATAGAAAAGATAGGACAAACTTATTTGCATCATCCAAAAATCATTAAAATAGAAAGTCAAGGTTTAACAGTCGATACTATTGAACAAAAATATATGATTGTGGAAGAAGAAAATAAATTAGAAGTTTGTGCACGTTTAATTGATACAAGAAATGCTTCCTTGGTTATGATCTTTTGTAATACTAAAAAAGGCGTAGATGAAGTTACATCAGGATTAATGCAAAGAAATTTTGTTGTTGAAGGGTTACATGGAGACATGAAACAAATGCAAAGGGATAGAGTCATGTCAAGATTTAAAGGTGGAAGTATTCAAGTATTGGTTGCAAGTGATGTTGCGGCTAGAGGTTTAGATATTGATGATGTTGATTTAGTCATTAATTATGATATTCCCCAAGATGATGAATATTATGTTCATAGAATTGGTAGAACTGGAAGGGCTAAAAAAGAAGGCTTTGCAGTAACATTTGTTTCTAAAAATGAAAAAAATAGATTAAGAAGCATAGAAATTTATTTAAAAACAAAAATAGAACCCATGAAAATCCCATCATTAGATGAAGTCATGCAAGTTCGAATGAAACGTTACATTCAAAGTGCCATTCTTCAATACGAAGAGCATAAGAATAAAAAAATCACCAAAACCATTCAAAACATTCTGTATCAAAAACTAATTGAAGAAAACATTCTTATTGAAAATATAACTGTAGGTTTTATATTATCTGAACTTTCTCTAGAACAAAACTTAGAAATAGAAGATAGTATATTTTCATTTACTGAAAATACACAAAAGAAAAAAATCACTCGTTTATTTATTAGTGTAGGAACTAAAGATCATTTAAATAAAAAACAATTCATCGATTTAATTACAAAAAGAACTACATTAAAAAGTAATGAAATTACGCAAATAGAGATTCATGAATCCTTTTCTTTCTTTGATGTTCCAACAAATCATTTAGAAGAATGTTTATATGCTTTTTCAAGAAAAGTAGATGGAAAAAAGATTATTATAGAAGAAGCTAAACAAAAACCAATGAAAGAAAGTAGGAAAAAAAGAGGAGGAAAGAATCACAAAAAAGTAAAGTAAATGAGTCATAATATTAAACAAAAATATTGAAAAAAATATCATAAAATGTTATAATAATACTACCATAAAGAGAAGGTTAGAGACAAGCTCAGCGACCCTTCAGCAACCATTTCTATTGGAAACCCATTTCATAAGAAAAACGGTGCTAAAGCTTGAATGATGGGATTGATATAAAAGTAAAAGTCCCGTGTTACGGGATTTTTTTAATGTCTA
>CANQVW010000089.1 GCA_947627395.1 uncultured Bacilli bacterium
GGAATTGAAACTCTTTAATATTCTTTACATTCTTTTTTTCTTTTGGATAACAATGGTTCCTTTATAGGAATTGAAACAAAAATCAAATACTTTGTTCTCGTTATATTCTATTTTATAACAATGGTTCCTTTATAGGAATTGAAACTATTTTCTTAATATGCCATTAATTTGTTTCTTCAAATAACAATGGTTCCTTTATAGGAATTGAAACTCTTTCAACTTCGTTTTTTATTGTTTGTTTCATTTATAACAATGGTTCCTTTATAGGAATTGAAACTTGTATAGAAACTTGCATTTTCAATTTGTCTATAGAATAACAATGGTTCCTTTATAGAAATATTTAAAAAATGCATTTGTATATTCTCGCAGATGCATTTTTATGAACACTTTATTTTTGAATGTGTATTCATGTATAAGCTTTTTCATCTTATTTTTACTAAATTTTATATACAAACTAATAAATACTTTAAAGTTTTTATAAAATATGATAAAATATAGTAAGAAAACAAAGGTGATTCATATGATTTTTTCAAAGAAAACTTCAAATAAAAAAGAATTAACTAAAATAGATTCATTTTTAAATGAAATGAAATCACTATTGCAAAAGGATATATATATTTCTAAAAGTGATTATATGAATTATATAGATCAATTTAGAAAAGATTATGAAGATATAAACACATTGAGGGAAAAACAAGTCTTGTCTTCATGGTGTAAGAAAAATAAAATCAAAACCAAAACAGTAGATGAATTTATAGAAGTGTTTGAACAAATTGATGTTATTGTTAAAAAACATAATGAAGATTTTATAAATTATCATTTAAAAAGTGATCAGGAATATTTAGATTCCATCTTAAAAGATGATGACCCTTCAATTATGTTGGATCAAGAACAAAGAAAAGCTATCTTATCTGATGAAGATTATACATTAATCATTGCTGGAGCTGGAGCAGGAAAAACAACAACAATAGAAGCGAAAGTAAAATATTTAATTGATAAATTAAAAGTGAGTCCAAATGAAATTTTAGTTGTATCCTATACAAAAAAAGCTACAAATGAATTAAAAGAAAGATTTGAAAAAATTGGTTTAAATCCTAACATTTTAACATTTCATTCTATTGGAAATTTAATCATTAAAGAAAATGAAAAAGTTAAACATCGAATTGTTCAAAACACGTTATTGTATGATACTATATATCAATATCTAACTACAAAGTTAGAAGATGAAAATTTCATAAAAAAAGTAGTACTATTTTTTGCATCCTACTTAAATGTGCCATTTGATGAAAACAATATTTCTTTACTATATAAAGTATTAAGAGAAGATAATATCACAACTTTAAAATCTGACTTAGAGAATGAAATAAATCAATACGAACAAAATCAAACAAAACAAAAAATAACGATAAATAATGAAAAAGTTCGCTCCATTGATGAATGTCGAATTGCCAATTATTTATATATTCACAATATTGAATATGAATATGAGCCAGTTTATCCATACGGATTTAACGATTCAACTAAACCATATTGTCCAGATTTTTTATTAAAACAAAATGGCAAGGTATATTATTTAGAACATTTTGGGATCTCCGAATCAGGCATTAATAATCGATTTACTGAGGATGAGCTTGAAGAATACAAAAAACATATTAATGATAAAATCAAATTACATAGACTTCACAATACAACATTAATTTATACTTTTTCTAAATACAATGATGGAAAAGATTTAATTGAACATTTAAAAGCAGAATTAATTCATCATGGCATTGAATTAAGTACAGTTTCTAATGTTAGTATATATAAAAAAATCATCCAAAAGGCTGAAAATAAATATTTTAATCAATTGACTACTTTAATATGTAATTTCATTCATAAGTTTAAAGTGAATAATTTTCCTATTTCAAAATTTGATGAATGGAAGATTCAATTACATGATGAAAGAACTAAATTATTTTTAGATATATGTTATCAAGTATTTTTGACTTATGAAAAAATGTTGAAAGAAACGAATTCAATTGATTTTGAGGACATGATAAATCGCTCTATCGATATCTTAAATCAACGAATTCAAGAAAATGACTTACTGCCATATCAATATATATTTATTGATGAATATCAAGATATATCCATGCAAAGATTTGATTTGTGTGAAAAATTATCTAAAATTAGTCATGCGAAAATAATTGCTGTAGGTGATGATTGGCAATCTATTTATCGATTTAACGGAGCAAAAATAAGTTTGTTTACAAAATTCGAAGATGCTATGGGATATGCTAATATTTTAAGAATTACTAATACATATCGTAATTCTCAGGAATTGATCGATATCGCAGGCGAATTTGTCATGCAAAATGAAAAGCAAATTCAAAAAAAATTAAATTCAAATAAAAGAATGCAAAATCCAATTGTTTTAACATCTTACAACGATTTATATGATTATAATCAAAATGAATCAATATACAACAGATTTCTTAAAACTATTGAGCGATCATTAGATCATATTGTTGCTAATTATGGTGAAGAAAAAAATGTTTTATTTATAGGTAGATATCGCTTTGAACAAAAAAATTTACTAAAGCAAACTGAAATGTTTACTTGTAAAGGAAATCACATTTTATCGAAGAAATATCCCCGTTTAAAAATTGATTTTTTGACAGCACACAGTTCAAAGGGATTGACATACGATAATGTTGTAATCATTAATGCACAGGATAATCTTTTTGGTTTTCCATCAAAAATAGAAGACGATCCTATTATGAAATTGGTCATCAAAGACGAAAAAGAAATAGAATATGCTGAAGAAAGAAGACTTTTCTACGTTGCTTTAACAAGAACTAGAAATCAAGTTTATATTGTTACTCCACAATTTAGACCATCTCCTTTTATTTTGGAACTTATAAAAAATTTTAAAAACGTTGTAATAGATGGACCCAAAATAAATGAGAGTGAAAAAAATGACTTTAGATTGAAGTGCCCAGTTTGTGGTTACCCATTGCAGCGTAGAAAAAGCAAGATAAAACTCATAAAAGATTTTAACACGTTATGGATTTGTTCTAATGATCCAGAAGTATGTGGATTCATGACAAATGACTTGATGGGTGGAAAAATGTCTATTTCAAAATGTACTGAATGTGAAGATGGATATTTGGTTGTTAAAACCATTAAAGACAAAAATAATTGTGATACGGGGACGAGAATTCTAGGGTGCACGAACTATAAAAGAGATGGAACTGGCTGTAATGCCTATCTAATGCTATCAAATTATACACAAGACAGAAGTAAATTATCTATTCTATTTTACAATGAAAATATGTCAATTGAAAAAATGATTTTTATGGATTATCCAATAAAAGAATTAGTTTATAAAATCATTTATATTCTAAAAAATATAAAAGATAACATTCCAAATTTTGATTTTTCATTTGGAACTTTTAGAAACTTTCTTTTAGGAGTAGATGATAAAATTATTACCTCGTTTAATTTAAAAGGGTATAAAGGATTTGCTTTGATTAATCAAAAATATTCAAGAAAATTAAATGCTTTTCTCATGGAGCTTGAAAAAAATGAGATAATTAAAATTAATAAAGAAAAATTTAATTCGATATCCATCCTTAACCATCAGCCAAGTGATGAAAAAATAAAGGTATTGTTTTCTAATTTGGTTCATTAGCAAATAAGAAATTAATACAAGGAGTACGAAATGTTATTTAACGAACCCGCTAATATAGATGATTATGTTATCACAAAAGAATCTACCGATTTACTATCCTCTCTTCAAAGAATGAAAAAAACTATACTATCAGAATCTATGGAACTTTATGATGTTGAGAGTATCGAAGAAATCGCTCACTTTTCTTTATATACGTTTGAGGCACTATTATCTGAATGTATTACAGATATAAATACTCAACAATATTTTTCAAAGTTAATAAAAGGTGAAGATAAATTTGATTTATCTTTTATATATTTTGATGACGTAACTTCATTTTATATTTTTCTTTATAAAAAAGAAGGAAAATATTCTTATTATATTCCAATTGAAATTAAGAAAATCATCATGAGGCTATTAGGGAAAAATTTAATATATTATATGAAATAAATTTATGAATATAAAATTAATACAAAAGTAGGTGAAAATTGTGGATGACACTTTTTCAAGATTAGAACTTCTTATTGGAAGTAATTCTTTAAACAAAATCAAGCAAAAAAAGGTTGCAATCTTTGGCTTGGGTGGTGTTGGTGGAAATGTGTGTGATGCACTTGCAAGAAGTGGAATTATGAATTTTGATTTATTTGATCATGATCAAATATCAATAACAAATATTAATCGACAAATTGTTGCAAATCATCAAACTTTAGGGATAAACAAAGTAGACGCGATGAAAAATCACATTTTAAGTATTTCTCCATCTGCAATAGTTCATACTCATTGTAGCTTTATTTTGCCAGAAAACATTAACCAAATAGATTTTACGCAATTTGATTATGTTGTTGATGCAGTGGATACCGTTTCCACAAAAATCTCTATTATTGTGGAATGTACAAATCATCATATTCCTATTATTTCTTCGATGGGAACAGGAAACAAAATGCATCCTGAATTATTAGAAATCACAGATATTTCAAAAACTTCTGTTTGTCCACTTGCTAGAGTTATGCGACATGAATTAAAGAAAAGAAATATAGAGCATGTAAAAGTTGTATATTCCAAAGAAGTTCCTCTTAAACCTATTCATCAAGAACAAACAAAAGAAGGAAAAACAATACCTGGCAGTACAGCGTTTGTCCCTCCTGTTGCAGGTATTCTCATTGCAAGTCAAATCATCCAAGATTTTTTAAAGTAGTAATTTAAATTATTAAGTGAGGTAAAATATGGGTAAAGTAATGATTATAAATGGAAGTCCACATATTCATGGATGTACAGCAAGAGCATTAAAAGAAGTTGAAAAAATGCTTCTTGAAAGAAACATTGAAACTGAATGGTTTCAAGTTGGAAAAGAAAGTTTAAGAGGATGTCTTGCTTGTGGTTATTGCCATCAAGAAAATCACAAAGGATGTGTATTACAGGATATTGTTGTTGAGGCATCTAAAAAATTTGAAGAAGCAGATGGATTGTTAATTGGTTCTCCTGTATATTATGCATCCGCAAATGGAAATCTTATTTCTTTCTTAGATCGTTTATTTTATAGTTCAAGATTTGACAAAACCATGAAAGTAGGAGCATGTGTTGTCAGTGCGAGACGTGCAGGAAACACAGCCACATTTGATGAATTGAATAAATATTTTTCAATTAGCAACATGCCTATTGCAACCAGTCAATATTGGAACATGGTTCATGGTAATTGCGTAGAAGAAGTAGAACAAGATTTAGAAGGTTTACAAACCATGCGAACTTTAGGAAAAAATATGGCATTCCTTATCGAAAGCATTTCTCTTGGAAAAGAAAAATATGGATTACCTTCTAAAGAAAAAAGAGTTAGCACCAATTTTATTCATTAAATAGAATTATGAATACAGTAAAAACTATAGTAAGAACTAAAGTAGGAACTACAGTAGAAACCAAAAGACTCTATTTAAGAAAATTAACTTTAGAAGATGCACCTGTGATTTATCAAGAATTAACAAGTATAAATGAAGTTACAAAATATTTAAATTGGAAAAAACATGAATCTATTCGCGAAACACTTTTCTTTTTAAAATTATGGATCAAAGAAGACCATTATCCTAAAAATCAATACTATGGTATTATAAGAATAGAAGATGATTTGCTCATTGGATCTTTAAATATTCAAATAGATTTAAAAGACATTCCCCACATAGGTTATATCTTATCGCCTAAAGTGTGGAATCAAGGATATGCAACAGAAATAGTTCAAGGAGTTGTTTCTTTCTTATTTAAAGAAGGTTACAATCAAATCAATGCTGAAGTAAGAAAAGAAAATCTTGCAAGTATCCATGTTTTAAATCATGTTGGCTTTCACCAATATGAAGAAAAAGATAATACATTTCTTTTTTCTATATTGAATCTTAAATGTAAATAAAATGAATGTTTTTCTCTTGCAATTCATTTTTTAAAAATATATAATATAAGTAAGGAGGAATATCAAAATGGAAAAAGCTAAAGTTTACTTTACAAGTAAAATTACCCCAGATAGTTTAGTGAAAATTTATGAATGTTTAGGCAAGAAATTAGGAGGAAAAGTTGCCGTTAAAATATCAACAGGTGAACCTGGAGGTCACAATTTCTTACAACCTAAATTAATTGAAAAAATCGTTCATCATTTAAATGGAAATATTGTTGAATGTTGCACTGCATATGAAGGAAAGAGAATTCGTTTAGAAGATCACTTACAAACAGTTCAAGATCATGGCTTTACTAAAATTGCTACAGTTGACATTATGGATGCTGAAGGAGATATTGCCATTCCTGTAACTGGGGGAAAACATTTAAAAGAAAATTATGTAGGTTCACATATTCAAAACTATGATTCTATGTTGATGTTGTCTCATTTCAAAGGCC
>CANQVW010000090.1 GCA_947627395.1 uncultured Bacilli bacterium
ATCATAATGACTTGGTCTTGTTCACATATTTCAATTAAACGATCTTGTCCTTTACACATGCGTTGCAGCATGTAAAAAGGTTCGTGGCGAATTCCTGTAACAATGATGACTAAGTCTTTTTCATCATTTTTTCTTTCCTCATCCATATATTTTAAATTGATAAGTTTATCCGTTGGAACTTGTAAATAACCACTACTAATCGCTGTATTGACAATTTTTTGTGCTCTTCTTCCAATGATGGCGATTCGACGATGACTGGCAACGCTCATATTGACAACACGTTGTATTCTTTCTAGGTCTGTTGAAAAGAGAGAAAAAATAACTCTTTGATTTTTTTGAAGTGCATCTAATACAATATGATCTACCGCAAGATTATTGGAAACACGGTCAATATTGGAAGTACCTAAACTTTCAGCACATAAAGCTAAAACACCATGTTTAGCTACATCATTGATTCGACGAAAAGATGTTTTATAACGTTTATCTGTATTGACGTCAAAACAAAAATCAGGAGCATAAATAATACATCCATCTTCTGTTCGAATCACAACATTGACAGCTTCTGGAATACTATGATTTACACTATAGAATTCAACAAATACATTACCAAATTTTAATTTTTTATCTTCATTAATACGATACAAGCGATAATCTTTTACTTTCAATCCACTTTCAACAATCATGTCTTCAATAATTGAAATGGTAAAATGAGTTCCAAAAACCCCGACATTTAACACTTTTAAAAGTTCAACGATAGCACCTACATGGTCCTCATGTCCGTGACTAATAAAAATTCCTTGAACTCTTTCTTTATTTTTAATTAAATATTGAATATCAGGAATAATTGTATCAATTCCAAATAATTCTACACTTGGGTATTTTAGACCAGCATCTAAGACAAAAATACGCTCATCCACTTCACAAATAAACATATTTTTTCCGTTTTCTCCTAGTCCTCCTAATCCAAAAAATCGAATTTGACTCATAGATTCACCTTTTATACTTGTATTATTTTACCATAAAATCATTTAAAAAACAATGATTATCTTATGAATTATATAAAAAAGAATTCCAACATAAATGAAATGTTGGAACTTTTATTTATTCACAAAATGTTTCACACATCGTTTCAGTCATTTGATTGGATTTTCCTTTTTCAATATGAACGTGGTCACTAGAGCATTTATGATTTCGATTAAACTTACAATTTTTACTTTCACAATCAATGGAAACATATTGATTAATACTTTCACTAGCTTCCATAGATGCAAATTCTGTATCATATGTATCATGTTTTCTCGCATGATAAGATCCACAAGCAGTGTCTGCAGTTGTCTTAGCGGTAGGACCTATGATACGAATAATACTTTTGCAACAATATTCTTTACTATTGAAAGCACATGTTTTTGCATCACATTTTAATTTTGGCATTCTCTTTCACCTCCTTTTTAGGTAATCTAAATAATACATGAATGAGTTCTTTCGCTCGAAATGGAATGAGTGGGTATAAATAGGGTTTTGTAAAACTTTTTAAATGAGCTAAATAAATAATCCAAAGAATTGTTGCGACAAGAAATCCATAAAAATAGAAGAAAAAGATACTCCACAAAAGAATTAACTTTGTAATTTTATTTGCTAGTCCGAGCTCATAACTCGGTGTCATATAACTTCCAATGGCGGATACAGCAACAATGAATACTGCTTCTTCACTTAAAAGTCCGACATCAATTGCAACATTTCCAATAAGAATACCTGCGACTAATCCCATGGCTGTAGAAAGAGTAGATGGTGTATGAATCGATGCCATTCTAAGAAATTCTACACCAATTTCCGCAAATATTAATTGTAAGAAAATTAAGATGGCAGTTGAATCTTTCCATAATAATGGAAAAGAGAAAAAAGAGAAAACATCTTTCACATGAAACATATACCACAAGGGAGTTAAAAATATGGAACAAAATACACCAATATAACGAAGGATACGTAAATAGGATCCACTCATGGGGGTTTGTCTATACTCTTCTGTATGCGTTAAATGGTCAAAATAAGTTGCTGGGGCTAAAATGACGCTAGGAGAAGTATCCACTAAAAGACAAAAATCCCCTTGATATAAATGAATACTGACAATGTCAGGACGTTCTGTGTATCGAACAAGTGGATAAGGATTCCATTTTTGTTCTAAAAGTACTTCTTCTAAAGCTTTATCTGCCATAATTAAATGGGAAACTTGAACTTTGTTTAATTTGTCTTTTATTTCTTTTAACATGGCTTCAGAACAAATTCCTTCAATATAGGATAGACAAACAGAAAAGGAACTATCCTCACCTATGGAATACATAATATTTCTTAATTTCTTGTCTTTAATTCTTCTTCGTATTAACCCTAAATTTTGTTCAATACTTTCGGTAAAACCATCATGACTTCCACGAATGGTTTTTTCCATGTCAGGTTCACTAATGCTACGTGTTGGAAAGTGTCTCGTTTCAACAAGTATTGCTTCATTAATACCTTCAATCAAAAAAGCAATCATTCCACTTAAAATAGCTGCCTCAATTTGTTCAATATTTTTTTCTTTTTTCACATCTGCATGAGTAATATTATTATACATCGTAGCTAGTACATCAAAAGAAATATTTTCTACTTCTAATAATCTTTTGGTGATATTTTGAATCATTTCTTCACTCACTAAACTAGAAACAAAAAACAAATATACTTTTTGATTTAAAAGAGTATAGGTTCTATATTTAGCATCACAAGAAATGAAACAGCCTATATCTTGGCTGATTTTTTGAACATTTTCATCTAGACAACAAGATAGATTCATATTACCCCTTTGGTTTAAATATCAAAGCCATGAGGAAGGCGAAGACGATTGCCATCGTAATACCAACCGATGTCATTTGAAACATTCCTGTGAGTATTCCGATATATCCAACTTCCATAGCTTCTTCAACAGCGGCATGAGTTAGAGAATGTCCAAAAGATGAAATAGGAAGGCTTGCTCCCGCTCCCGAAAATTGAATCAAGCGGTCATAAATGTTTCCAATATTTAGTAAAGATCCTAAAAAAACAAATAAACTTGTGATATATACTGGAACAAGTTTAAATACATCCATTAATATTTGTGCTAAGGCACAAATCATACCACCAACAAGAAATGATGTTAAAAAAATCATTCAACCACCTCCAAACAAATTGCATGAGCAATGACAGGAATACTTTCTTTTTGAGCTAAAATCATGGGATTATGTAGTGCTCCTGTTGCAACCAATAAGACTTTTTTAAGTTCTTTTTTCTTCATTTGATCCAAAACATACGAATATGCAACACTTGGCAAACATCCACATCCACTTCCTCCACTAGATACTTGTTGAAATGATCGATCATATATCATCACACCACAATCATCATAATGATTTAAATTATATCCTTTTTCTTTCATGATTTGGATAAGTAAATCTTTTCCTAGTTGTGATAAATCACCTGTAAAAATATAATCATAATCCTCGGGAGTTATTTTAAAATCATCAAAATGTGTTTTTAATGTGTTATAAGCTGCTGGTGCCATGGCACGTCCCATATCTTGAGCATCTTTTTGATCATAATCGACAACTTGCCCTATAGTTGCTCTTGTTATTTTAATCTTTGTTTTATCCTTACATAAGATAGCACTACATGCAGCTGTGACGGTAGATGTCAAGCTCTCTGGTTTTTGACCCCCATATTCTGTAGGATAACGAAATTGTCGCTCTGCTGTTGCATTATGGCTAGAAACAGTGACCATAACATATTGAGCATTGTTTGCTTGAATGAGATTGGAAGCAACAATAAATCCTTCCATACTGGAAGCACATGCATTAAATATTCCTAAGTAATTGGCTTGTTGGTTCCTAAGAGCATACGTTCCAATGACAATTTGGTTATTTAAATCTCCACTAACAAAAACATCGATGTCATTTTGCTTTAAGGATGCTTTTTTTAATGCTATTTCAATAGATCTTTGATACATTTTAATTTCTGCTTTTTCCCAAGAAGATTCGTTACAATGTAAATCAGAATAAGATTCATCAAAATAGGAATGTAATGGTCCTTTAGCTTCTTTAGGACCTGTAACAACAGAGGTTTCTTTCAAATAAACAGAATCAAATGTGAAACTACTTTTTCCAACTTTCATAACAACACCCTAAATAAGTAAACGATACTTCCAACAAAAAAAGCACTAACCACTCCTACAACAATAACACTTCCAGCCAATTTAAACATATTGGTCACAATACCTAAAAATATTCCTTCACTCTTCGATTCTAGAGCACAACTTGTCATCGAATTTGAAAATCCAGTTAACGGAATAATGGTACCTGCTCCAGCAATTTGTCCAATTCGATCATATATTCCTAGTCCTGTACATAATGCTCCTAAGAAGACCATGACTGTTACACTAATATTCTTCGCTATATCTTCTTCAAACCATTGTTTAAAAATTTCAATAATGATTTGCGCCAATAAACAAATAAATCCACCAATAAGAAAAGCGAAAAAAGCATTTTTTAAAACTTTTCTTTTAGGTTTTGTTTGATCCATGATTTGTTTAATTCCTAAATCTATTTTTTGATGATTCATTATGATTTCACTTCCTTATTTTCTTTTAGTATGTGAATAAAAGGAAAAAATATGCATAATATAAACATATAAAAAACCATCTAGCTAGAAATCATCTAGTTAAATGGCTTTTATGATTCTTTTATGAATTGTTTTAACTCAAAAATAGCCTTCTTTTCCATACGAGAAATGGTGGATTGTGAACAATGATAATAATTTGCTAATTGTTCTTGTGTATATTTTTGCCAATACTTTAAATATAAAAGTTGTTGATAGGATTGGTTTAAATGATGAAGAGCTTCATTTAATAGACTGATTTCAAATGAATTTGTTTCATCATTTCCGATCATTTGCAATACTTCTACACTATGAATGGTTTCATTTAAGGAAAAGATTTCTTCTTGCAATGTAAGTGCGATGAGTAAATTTTCTCTACTACATTGAATTTCTTCACATAAACAAAAAATGGACTGATGTGTATTCACTTGTTTTAATTTTCGCAAAATTCTAGATAATTCTTTATTGATTGGAATGGTTTGATTTCTTCTTAGTTCATTTCGAATTTCACCTAAAATGTAATAAGTAGCATAACTGATAAAGGATGAAGATTTTGTATCATCATAATTTTTTGCTGCTGCGTATAAACCCATCAATCCACTTTGAATTAAGTCATCTTGATCAACTTTATATGTTTTCATTCGATGTGCTATTTTATAAACTAAAAAAAGATGATTTTCAAAGAGAATTTGAACTTTATCTTCATTCATTACTTGATAAATTTTTCCTACAAATAATGGTTGTACCAACCCCTACTTCAGAAATTACATCCATTGTATCTGAAAATATTTCCATGATGGTAAATCCAAGTCCTGCTCTTTCTTCTTGTAATTTTGTTGTAAAAAGAGGTTCTTTTGCTTTTTCAATATCTTTAATCCCAATTCCTTGATCTTGAATGAGTAGTGTTAAAAGGGTGTTCTCTAATGTAAATTCCAAGTGAACCATTTTTTCTTCATCATTTTGATATCCATGAACTATGGCATTGGTTACAGCTTCACTAACAATGGTTTTAATTTCGTTTAAAGTATTTAATGTTAAATCTAAATCAACTAAAAAGGTGGCTATCGCACCTCTTGCAAAAGTAACATTGTTGATTTTTGCTTGCATATCTATCATAATTTTATTCATTAAGCAACCCCCAAGAAAATATTTGCATCTTCTTCATCTTTTTTAATGGTACATATTTTTTGAAGTCCTGATAACATCACAAGACGCCTTATTTGTTCATTCATTGAACAAAGAATAATAGAACCTTCTATTTTTTTTAATGTATTATACCGACCAATAATGAAACCAACACCACTACTATCCATAAAATTTAAATGTTTGAAGTTAAAAACTAAATATCTTATATGATATTTTTCAATTAATTCAATGACTTTTACTTTTATTTTTTCAACATTACTTTGATCTAGTTCCCCTGTAAAACGTATGTAAAGTATGTTTCTCTTAATCAACATTTCTACTTCTAATGTCATACCTTCCTCCTTATGATAAAACCAATTGTATCAAACATTTAAGAAAAAATATGAAAATATTTGTCTATGAAATTGTTTTTTATAACTTCATTTATGGTATATAAAAAATGAACTATCGCATCAAATAGTTCATTTTTCTTATTTAATTATTTCCATTATCAATAGTCACATCAAAGATGTGATTATTGTTTATTTTCAACTAATTTTTTCTTTTTTATCCATTCTATGTTTAGAGATTTCTTTTTCAATTCTCACAATAGAATCAATAACAAAGATAGCTAAGGCAATGGCACCGGCGATCATAAATGTTTGAACTAAACTATCATATCCTTGTTCACCTGAAATGATAATA